>JALOMS010000461.1 GCA_025455345.1 Thermoflexibacter sp.
AGAATGAAGGTATTCATTATCAAAAATAAACATAAGTCCACCTTTGAGTATGCCTACGTTTTCCATGACCAAATCCCCAAATACCTTTCCGTCATAATCGCGTTTGATTACCTGACCTATGATTTTTAACAATGTTTCTTCATAGTTTTCTTTAAAAATTATTTTGGAAGAAAGTTGCTTGCCTGTAGCCAAATCCCATGTATAATAGACACTTCGCATCGTCCCAGTATTGCCTTTATGGTTCGTGCCACTTTGGAATATGCTGATAGTCAGCAGATTGCTTTCATTCAAAAATATACTTGTTTGGATATGAATATTTTTGATGCCTTTTTCTGTATCCAACTTCTTTAGCACGTCATATTGGAAGGCATTGATACGCACAGGATTAGGCAACCCAATGCCGACAGTTACCTTGCCAATCTCTGTGCGAAGTTGCCTTAATATTTCTTCGTTTTTAAGAAAAGTAGGATAAAGTAAGCCAACCTCTATTTTTGAATTGACATCAAGATTTTGAGAATTATCAAAAAAGAAAGGAGCAAATTGCATACTTTGAGCATAATTCTCGGTGAGTTCAAAAGGTAATTTTTTCCCATCTGAGGAAGTCCAAATGCCAGAAATTTTATTTTTTTTGATTTTACCTTCCCAAATTCCATATACTTCTACCAACCAAAAATTATCCTTGCCTAAATTAGGGACTATCTTGTCAAAATCCCCATCATGGACGAAAATAGGCTGTCCAAACTTATTGAAATAATACCTCCCATTAAGCTGGTTTTGATAAAATACTAAATCCATGGTGATAGGTAATTTGCCAAGTGTACCTACAAGGTGCATATAACGAGGAGAATCAGTGTATCCTATGGCGAGGTGAAAACTTAGGCAAAAAATAATAATCAAAAAGCATTTTTGTTTCATGGTTAAATTTTTTGCCTTAAAATTATTGAATATCAAGTGAATAAGACAGTATTGCTCTCATAAAAAATCTTAAAAACTGAAATACTCTTTGGCATTATGATAACAAATATTCTGTACCATTTGCCCAAGTGTACTGATGTCATTGGGTAATTCTCCATTTTCTACATCATTGCCTAAAAGATTGCACAAAACTCTGCGGAAATATTCGTGGCGAGAGTAAGACAAGAAACTTCTTGAGTCTGTTAACATTCCTACAAAACAAGACAATAAGCCCATGTTAGATAGTGCATTCATTTGCCTTTCCATGCCATCTTTTTGGTCTAAAAACCACCAACCCGAACCAAACTGTATTTTACCACGCACAGCACCATCATTAAAATTCCCTAACATGGTGGCTATCATCTCATTGTCTTTGGGATTTAGATTATAAATAATGGTTTTGGCTAACCTGTCATTTTGGTCTAAATAATCTAAAAATTTGGAAAGTGGTCTGGCATAAGAAAAATCACCTATCGAATCAAAACCAGCATCTGCACCTAACATTCCTAACATACGAGAGTTATTATTCCTCATCGCCCCAAGGTGAAACTGCTGCACCCAGCCTTTTTCGGCATATCTTTCTCCTAAAAATGCTAAAACTGCTGATTTGAATTTTAAAGCATCTTTTCCTTTAATTTCTTTGCCCTCTCTGGCTGTTCTAAAAATCTCTTTGATTTCACTTTCTTTGAACTCTTCGGCATACATGGTTTCTAAGCCATGGTCAGCAAGCCGACCACCAACCGCATGAAAGAACTGGATTCTATCAGATAAGGCATCCTGAAGATGTTTAAATTTTCTAATTTCTATGCCTGTGGTTTCTTGGAGTTTATCTAAATAAGCATTAAAAAAATCCAAATTTTCTATATTCAATACCTTATCAGGGCGGAAGGTTGGCAATACTTTGGTATCCAATCTCTCTTCGGCGATGAGTTGATGGTATTCCAAACTATCTGTGGGGTCGTCAGTCGTACAAATGACTTCTACATTCATTCTTTTGATGATACCACGCGTAGTAAACTCTGGACTTGCCAATAGTGCATTACATTCTTCAAATATCTCATTAGCAGTTACAGGATTCAATATCTTTTCTATGCCAAAAAACTTTTTTAGCTCCAAGTGTGTCCAATGATACAAAGGATTCCTCATCGTATGAGGCACAGTTTCAGCCCATTTCATAAATTTTTCATAATCACTCGCCATACCTGTGCAATAATACTCACTTATGCCATTCGTCCTCATCGCTCGCCATTTATAGTGGTCTCCCTCAAGCCATATTTTTGTAATATTCTCAAATTGTCTATTTTCAGCAATATCTTTTGGTGAAAGGTGGCAATGATAATCTATGATAGGCATTTCTTTTGCAAAATCATGGTAAAGTGTTTTTGCTGTTTTGCTTTGAAGTAAAAAATCATTAGAAAGAAACTTTTTCATATTATTAACTATGTTTTAATATTTTGTCTATTAGGTGCTACGTACAAACATAGAAAAAAATCTATGAATTTATGTAGTCTAATCTAAAAATCAATTTCAGCAATTATTGTTTATTCCTTCCTCAATGCCTCATAAAAAACCTCTTGGATTCCTGTGCGAATATTCAGGTCAGAAATCAAGTTGTTGTTGCGGGTAGGATAAACTCGATTGCTCAAAAGTATGTAAAGCAAACCATTAGCGGGGTCTATCCATACCAAATTGCCTGTAAAGCCCGAATGTCCGTAGCTCTGTTCGGAAACGCTTTTAGCGGCATTGCTCCCTCGCTGGCGGTCAAACCCTATGCCACGCAGGTTGGTTGGGCAAAATTGACAACGTGTAAACTCTGCCAATACTTCTTTGCTAAGGTACTGTTTACCACCGTAATAACCATTTTGTAAGTACATTTGGAGTAGTTTTGCGAGGTCGTTGGCGTTCCCAAAAAGCCCTGCGTGCGTGGATACGCCCCCAAGCATAGCCGCACCTTCGTCATGCACGTAGCCATGAATCAGTTGCTTGCGAAAGAGTGAATCGTATTCGGTAGGGACAATTCTACTTTTGTCAAATTTTTGTAAGGGATTGTAAGTGAGCGTACTTGCGCCCAAAGGCTTGTAAAAACTTTCGTCTAAATAGGTAACTACGTCTTTTTTAGTAAGTTTTTTGATGACTTCGGGGTAAAGGTAATAAGACAAATCGCTATATACGTAGTCTTTTTTCTCGGCTACGGGCGACTCCAAGATTTGTTTTACAATACTTTTCTGATAATATTTTTTGTGAATAAACAGATTTTCAGCGACTTGGAATGGGAATTTTTTAGACTTTTTGGGTTGGAAAACTTTTGGGTCTAAGATTTTTTGAGGAAAACGACTGTTAGGGTCTTTGACCACTAACAACGTTCTGTCGATTACGGTATTTTGCCAAAAAGGAATCCACGCCCGCAAGCCCGCCTGATGAGTAAGAACTTGGCGAATAACCATGCTTTTTTTGTTGCTTCGCCTTGCTTTGCGGAAGTAATCGCCCAAGGTTTTGTCCACGCTAAATTGCTGCTCGTCAGTGAGTTTCATCAGCGCAGGAATTGCCGTAGAGATTTTGCTCACTGAAGCAAGGTCGTAAATATCATTAAGGTTTGCTGGTTGGGTACTGTCGTAGGTCTGATGCCCAAACGCCTTGTGATAGAATACTTTACCGTCTTTGGCGACCAAGAGTTGCATACTTGGCGTTGCTCTTTTTTGAATGGCGGCAGTCGCAATGGAGTCTGCTTTTTTCAAAAATTCAGATTTTATCCCTACTTCCTCTGGGACAGTGTATTTCAGCCTTCCCAATGCTTGCGTTTCTATGCCATCGCCTTTTTTGAAGTAGGGAGCTATGTCTTCTGCTAACTTGCCCTTGCAGGGAATTGCCCCAAAAATGGCTTGGGCAGTGAGGTCTTGGGTAACTGAATCGTTTTGATATGCCAAAATAATCGCCTTAAATTTATCTAAATTTTTGAATTGAGAAAAATAAGAGGCAGGAGTAAAGAAAACACCTATGATTTGATATACTTTAAACTTTTCAATCAAAATTTCTACGGACTTTACGGACGATTCTTCGGTGATTTCTAAAATTATTATTTCATATTTTTTTTTTGACAAATCTGTATTTGAATATCTTTGGCAATACTTACTAAAATTCGTTTCTTTTACAACTGTAATCACTCCTTCCAACTCCCTCAAAGGCAATAAGTTTCCTTCATTTTTCAGCAAGGTAATTTTATTTTCTATGGCTTGGCGGTGCGCCCAAATACTATCTGCGGGGGTTGGGGTAGTTTGGGCAAATAAGGAGAAGCATGAGGATATAAAAAAGATAAAAAAAAAGATTAATCTATTCATTTTCATAAACTTACTGTAAATATTGTAAAAATAAAATTTGCTAAGTAACTATACCAATGAAAATATATTTTAAAGTTTCTCATATCTCCTAAAAAGATACAAAGTGGAGCATTAGGAATGATTAGTTATTTAGCCACCCTGTAAAGCTAATAATTGTTCAATTGCTTTGGGGGCTTGATTTTCTTTTTTCCCTATTTTTTCTTGTAATTTCAAAAAA
>JALOMS010000021.1 GCA_025455345.1 Thermoflexibacter sp.
TGAGTTGGATACGAGATATACTTGGAATGCCCAAATAGAGTATAATCAAGCAAAGGCTTTTGAAGGCGCAGAATTTATTTATGCCAAAAATTGGTCTTCCTATTCGCATTATGGAAAGATTTTGAGCAAAGATACTAACTGGACAGTATCTTCGGATAAAATGAAACTAACCAATCAAGCCTATTTTATGCACTGTCTTCCTGTGCGTCGCAATGTGGTAGTCAATGACGATGTAATAGATAGTCCACAATCTATTATTATCAAACAAGCCGCT
This sequence comes from Thermoflexibacter sp., assembly GCA_025455345.1. Taxonomy (GTDB): domain Bacteria; phylum Bacteroidota; class Bacteroidia; order Cytophagales; family Thermoflexibacteraceae; genus Thermoflexibacter. Next base: position 275 of record JALOMS010000021.1, read on the forward strand.
AATCGCTTGTGGGCGGCTCAGGCTGTCTTAAAACAGTTATTAGAGAATATAGGTAAGTAGGTGTATTTCAAATCGTTTTGTATTTCATTCCAATAAGGGAGTCTTTCAGAAAAATAACTTTACTAATTCATTGAGGATTAGTAAAGTTATCATCTAATCAATTGCTTATTGCACGCCTCTACCTGCCGCCCATAATAGTTCTGCTTTTGCCTTTGCATATTTGAACTGAAGCTCTATGAATTTGATTTCTGCACTTAAGAAAGAGGTTTCTCTTGTATTGACCAAAAATAGAGAACTTTCGCCCAAAGCAAATCGCTCCTGCTCCCCTACAAGCAAAATTCTATTGTTATTCACCATGCTTTCTTGGAGGACAAGCAGGTTTTCTATATTTTTTAAGTCATTGTAAATCGCATTAATCTGGTTGAGAAGTTCGCGATTGACCTGCGTGCGCTCGAACTGAGTTTGTTGGAGTTTGATATTGGCTTGTTGGACTTTAGCTCTTTCTTTTCGTAGATATAAAGGAAAAGAAAAATCTATTCCATATTTATAGTTATTTTGAAAAAATGCGCCTGTATTATTTTCATCAAACAAGGGAGTCTGCCCTAAGAAATTATAGTTAAGATTGACCACAGGTTTGAGCATTTCTATGGCTAACTTCCGTCCTATCTCCAACTGTTTGATTTTAAAATTCAATTTGACTATTTCTGGGTGATTTTGCTTGGCAAAGGTCAGTAATTCTTCTAAGCCCATTTTAATATCTACCTCATTGATATTTTGAGTAGGAGTCGCCTCTGGCTGTAGCTCTATGGGATTGCTCTCTATATCCCAGAGATGATTGGACAAAATCAAACGCGCGTTAGATAGATTCACTTGGGATTCTTTGAGCGCAATTTCTCTTTGTTGTACGATAATTTTTGCCTCTACGGAGTCTATGCCAGCCAAGTCGCCTTGTATAATACGCTCTACCACCGCCTCATAACGTACCCTTGCTAAGTCAAACCCATTTTGATTGATACGCAATTGATGATATGCCAAAAACCAACCCCAATAATCTTTGGTTGCTTGCAAAATTATTTTGTTGATACTCTTTATCTTATCTGCTTCTGCTATTTCTCTGAAGTATTGTGCTTCGCGAAGTGCGGCTCTCCTTTGGTCAAACAACATTCCTTGGAGAATAGGTACGCTTACACCCGCATACGCCAAGCCTGCCGTCGGAACGGTGCGCTCTGGGTCTAAAAACGCCCCTCTATTCCTTTCATATCCTGTTTTGAAATCTAAACCAATTTGTGTAGGAATTTTGACTTCAGAAATCCAAGTGCGGAAGTATTCTACACTCTTAAATTGTTTTTCATCATAATTTGAAGTCAGTTTAGGGTCAAAATTACCTCTTGCTAAGCGAATCTCTTGTTTTCCGTATTCTGACAATAAGTTGGCTTGTTTGACAATAGGGTGTCCAATGAGTAATTGGTCATAAAATGCTGTTAGTGTAAATACTTTATCTTGGCTATATAAAAGAAATGATATTAGATTTAGAGATATTAGCACAATTATCTTTCTCATTTACAAATGTTTTAGATTAGTATGCAGTAAAATTTTATTGAATAATTTTTCAAAGATAGTATGATTATAGGTATTATTTAAACGATAAATCGACAATATTGTTTAGGTGTAGAAAAGAAGGATTTTACTTTATACGTTTGGTTACAAACCCTTACTATGCTCCTAATGTATATTGTACAAGTCAAGTCGCTAAGTTAGTATCTTTTAAAACCAAAAAACTCCTAATTTTCTTTAGGAGTTTTTTGTATATTTTTTCCGTTAAATATTGCCATAATTTACAATATTAAAGCAAATAAACAGTTAGTTTTTTTATCTTTTTACTAAGAATTTTTTTGTAATAATGCTTTGATTATTAATAGATAAGGTATAGAAATACATACCTGCTGTATATTCATTCACCGAAATCTCTAATTGTCGAGATTGGTGAGAGAGTTCTTCTTCTTGAACTACACTCCCTAATACATTCCTAATGGTAATTTTCACCTTCATGTTTGGGTCATTGATGACATAATTAAACTTTACCAAATCATGAGCAGGATTAGGATAAATATTACTGATTTCTATTTGGTCGGTAGCATACAATTTGTCTTCCGAAAAAACATCTGATACAGACACAGGAGCATTTTTGTCTTTTTCTCCACCACCAAGCGCAAGTGAAGTAGAAATAGTACAAATAAAAAGAATAAAAGAAAGTATATATTTTGTCATAAAAAAGATAGAGCTTAATATTATTTTGAATACTTGATAATTACACGATAGACTTTAACACATAATACGATTTTAACAGTTCAATAGTTTCTAAATGTAATAAAATAGCATATAATTTATATAACTTTAACAAGACCAGCCAAAGGCGGCAATGCTATCATTAAAATACAATATTATTTATTAGAAAAATGCTATTTATTACTCATAGAACGGAGTAAGCATAAAAGGGAAGATGCTATATTGATGTATGAAGTTAGGTATTTTTTTAACATTTACAAAAAAAAATGCCACTATTTTTTAGATAGTGGCAAAATTTCATTATTTTATTAATTATCAGTTTATTTTACACCGATGATAGGTCGTCCAATACTGTTGTAGTACCAGCCAGCTTCTTCCAAAGTTTCTCCTCCATACAGATTTCTTCCATCAAAGATGACTTTACTTTTCATAAGTTTACTCATTTTGTCAAAGTCTGGTGTACGGAATAAGCTCCACTCGGTAATGATGGCTAAGGCATCTGCGCCATGTAAAGCATCATAGTGTCCAAAAGTAAGAGCCACTTTATCGCCCATGAGGTGTCGTACATTGTCCATAGCTTCTGGGTCAAAAGCTGATACAGTAGCCCCTGCCGCTAATAGTTCTTCTATGATATAAAGGGCTGGAGCCTCGCGAATATCGTCTGTATTAGGCTTGAAAGCAAGTCCCCAAATGGCTACTTTCTTATTTTTGAGGTCATTCTTAAAGAATTCTTTGATTTTTTTAGAAAGAATAAACCTCTGGTCATAATTTACTTTCATTACAGAATCTATGATGCGAAAATCATAGTTAAACTCTTTAGCTGTCTTGTGCAATGCTTGTACATCTTTGGGGAAACAACTTCCGCCATAACCAACACCAGGGAATAGAAAGCGATTGCCAATCCTTTTATCGCTACCAATGCCTCTACGAACATGGTCAACATTAGCTCCTGCTTTTTCACAAAGGTTAGCAATTTCATTCATAAAGCTAATTCGCATAGCCAAATAAGAATTAGCCGCATATTTGGTCATTTCTGCGGAACGCTCGTCCATAAATATAATAGGATTGCCTTGGCGTACAAAAGGCTCGTACAAGCGTTGCATTACTTCGCGAGCGCGGTCAGAAGATGTGCCTATAACAACACGGTCAGGTTTTAGGAAATCTTCTACGGCAACGCCTTCTCTCAAAAACTCAGGATTAGATACTACATCAAATTCCACAGTTGCATTTTTGGCAATAGCGGCGTGTACTTTCTCCGCAGTTCCTACGGGTACGGTACTCTTGTCAATAATCACTTTATAATCAGTGATAATTTTGCCTAATTGGTCTGCTACACCCAATACATAAGAAAGGTCAGCAGAGCCATCTTCGCCCGGAGGCGTAGGGAGTGCTAAAAATATTACTTCAGCATCCTTCACAGCACTTTCTAAATCAGTAGTGAAAGAAAGCCTGCCTTGTTTGGTATTCCTGTTAAAAATTACTTCTAAACCAGGTTCATAAATAGGTAATTCGCCGTTCTGAAGGCGCGCAACTTTGGTAGCATTGTTATCTACACAAATTACTTGATTGCCTGTCTCGGCAAAACAAGTACCTGAAACTAAGCCTACATATCCTGTTCCTATAACTGCTAAATTCATAGTTTTGTGTTTTTAGGAAATAAAAGGTTAATAATTGATTAGATTAAAATGATTTGAGTTTAAAGGTATAATTTTCTATTAAATCAAAATTTAGTGGCTAAATAAATAAGATTTTTTCAAATCTACACGAAATAATAAAAATTTTATATACAAGCATCTATTTTAGCTACTCTCCTTTCGTGTCTGCCCCCTTCAAAAGGTGTATTTAAGAATATTTCCACCATTTTTTTTGCTTCTTCTATGGAAATAAATCTTGCGGGCAGGCACAGCACATTGGCGTTGTTATGCTGGCGAGCCAGTGCTACAATTTCCTCTTTCCAACACAGTGCGGCTCGTACTCCTGCGTGCTTGTTGGCAGTAATGGCTACTCCATTCCCACTTCCACATACCAAAATCCCCCAATGATGTGTTTGATTAGCAATACTTTCTGCAAGTGGGTGAGCAAAATCAGCATAATCAGTAGATTCTATGCTATACGTACCAAAGTCCTTGCTTAGCAATTGCTTACTTGCCAAAAATTGGATTAATGCTTCTTTGTATTCAAAGCCAGCGTGGTCGCTACCTATCGCGATGGTGTCCATAATTATTTGTTATATTTAAAATTAGGCAATGCAAATATATAAAAGACATATCAATATCTTATGATTCTTCTTAAATTAAACTTGGTAAAGGTAAAATTTTAGAATTGCAAGGTTTTTGTAACGTTTTAGGTATAAATTTGCAAAAAATATAAAATTATCTAAAAGACATGAAAAAAATATTTTTCTTTTTGATTATCAGTAGTTTGTTTGTTTATGGTTGCTCTTTATTAAATGCCCCACAGATAGAAGAGAAAGAAGAAGAAAAAACAGCAGAAAATATCATAGGCAAGCTAAAGCGCAGAGCCATTTTCCCTACTTTAGACGCTCAATCCCCCATAGATGAATGGGTGTATGAGTACAATAAAGATGGCGGCTTGGAAAAAATGACGCGTAATGATGTCAATACCTTGCCTAAGCGAGTCCTTAATTATACCATGTATGAATATGATTCGGCTAAAAGACTAAAAAGTTCACAACTTTTTACACGTAACGTCAATGTTGCCTCTGGATTTAGCCTGATAGAAGAAAGAACCTATAAATATAGTCCTGATAGCATAAGTTTATTATTAGAAGAAGTAGTGGTAAACCGCCAAAACAACACAGCACGAACATTTCGTTATACTTACTCAGGCAAGCGATTGATTAGAATGACCAACCCAGCCTTGAACCCTCCGGGTTATGTTACTTATGAATACAATGGTGCTGGGAATCGTTCACGAGAAAACAGGTATTCTCACTTAAACTTGATTTACGAATATACTACTTTTACATATAGTACAGATACTCTTTTAGTGCGCTCCACAGTTTTTGACCCTGATAATACTGCCAGAACGATTACGACGTATCAATACAACAAGGATAGAAAACGTACTATAGAAGAGGTAAGACAACAAAAATTGGCTACTAATCAATCCAATTTTGTTGTCAAATATGAGTATTATGAGTAAAATCCTATTTTTAGTCTTTTATTGATGTAAAGCATTTTCTAAAAAAATAACTAATATAATTGATTATTTATCAACCACTAAGGCACTAATAGACTAAGATTTATATATGCTCTTAAATTTCTTGGTGCCTTAGTGGGTTAAAAATTATTCCCCTCCTAATACTCTGCTAATTTCACCAATTTTTCCAAAATACATCATTTATTTCAAGATAATTTCTTGATTTTCTGAATTTTGCAAATTCTTCATTTTCAGAGGTAGGAAATTCTGATTTGATTTCATTTGCCAAAATTTCCAAGATTTTATCACCCAATAGCTCTTTATACTTTCCACGCAACGCTTTGTTGTACCAGTTAGTAAGTTCTACTTCGGTAACTATACTTTGGATTCTTGCTTTCCAGCCAATTTGTGTAAGTAAAGATAGAATCATTTTTTGTTCTGCACTTTTACAGACTATGATAATTCTATCCGCAGTAACAGCACTTACTATTTCTTCTGCTAATTCTTCGGTTAAAGACAAGTGTTTTATTTGTATTGCCAAACCAAAGTTCGCCCACATATCTAATCCTCTATCTGCGGCGTTAGTTACGCCTACTCGATAGATTTTAGCTTGTGTAGAAAACTTATTAATTTCAGGAGAAAGTTTTAATATGCTTTGTGCAAAATCTTGAAATTCAGATAGAATATTTGACTTTTCAGGTTTGTAAGAAACTTCAATACTTAACTCTAATGACTCTACAAGTGCCGAAAATAACGAGAAAACTACAATCTCATAAATTTTATCAATGCTTCGTTTTAATCCTGCCTCTGCCCAAAATAAGTCTATAAAAGTATTGAGTTCAAATGTATCTCTGCTACTTTTATAACAATAATCCAAAGCATTAGACATTTGTGAAAACCTTTCAAAAAAGCGTTGATAAATATATGCTTCTACAATGCCATTTTTAGCTTTATTTTCTTCATCTAAAATTTGCAGAATATTTGGAGGAATGGCATTATCATTAAAAATATCGTCTTGATAACGTGCTGATGAGGTGCTGGTACGTCCTAAAAATTGTAAACAAATCACATCTCTCCACTTCTTAGATGGATTGCGATAAGATTCTAAATTTTCTACTTCTATATCTTTATAAATTCTGCTTCTATGTAAGATTTCAGCAATTTGTATAGGCTTATACAAATGAACTCTTGATTTATTGATTACTTTATCTAAGGACTGTTTCGCTTCTTTGATGGTCATATTGATTTTCTAAAAGATTGAATTGGATGTTTTCATGCACCATTTTCTTTTGCTTGATAGCCTCAAGCATTTGTTTAGCGACAGCTCTGATAACAGGCACGGCAACACTATTGCCTGTAAGTTTCCTCATTGCTGTATAGCTTGTTGTTATCTTAAAATTTTCTGGGAATCCTTGTAGGCGCAACATTTCTCTTTCCGTCAAGCGGCGATTTCCATTGACTAACAAATAATTATAGGAACCTCCTGCCCTCAATGCACAAGAAAAAGGTAAAACAGAGATATTTCCACCTTTGTTTTCATGCCAAACAGAAGGGAAAAAAGGCTCTTTTTTTAGCTTTGCAAGGCGTTTTTGAACAATATCTTCTGAAGCAAAATATTTTTTATCTATCTCCTTATCAGTTTGTAAGAAGTCAGATAAAGGAAGATATTGCCCTAAGGGTTTTGGAAAAGAGAAGCGTATATTTTCCTTGAACCCTACAATAATAGTGCGCTCGCGCTTTTGCGGAAGCCCAAAATCTAAGGCGTTCAAAATGGAATGATGAACAAAATAGCCTAAGTCTTTTAGCTTTTCAATGATGACTTTAAAAGTTCTTCCGTTGTCGTGGGTGCGAAGTTGCTTTACATTTTCCAATAAAAAACAGTAGGGCTGTTTTACACGTAAAATTTCCTCAATATTAAAAAATAATGTACCTCTGGTATCTGCAAAACCTTGCATATTGCCAATAATAGAAAAGGGCTGGCAGGGAAAACCAGCCAGCAAAATATCATGTTCGGGAATATCTTTGGGGCTAATTTGGGTAATATCGCCAAGAGGTTTTTCACCAAAATTAGCTTCATACATGGTTTGAGCATCTCTGTCCCATTCCGAAGTAAACACGTTTTCGCACCCCCAAGCCTCAAAGCCCAAGCGTATGCCTCCGATTCCCGCAAAAAGGTCTATGGTTTTTAATTTTTGCATACATTCTCCTCCTAATACTCTGCTAATTGCACCAATTTTTCCTTGATTCTTTGCTTGGGGAGAAAGTTATTTTCCAAGTTAGGCGCAAAGGGAACGGCAGTATCTAAACTTCCTTCGCGCATCACAGGTGCGTCCAAGAGTTCGAAACAGTGTTCGGAAATCCATGCCGCTATTTCGCCACCGATTCCCCCAGTGAGGCAATCTTCGTGGCATACTAATACCTTACCTGTTTTCTTTACCGTTTGCATGACCGCTTCTCTGTCCCAAGGGAGCAAGGTTCGCAAGTCCAAAATATCTGCTGAAATACCCAATTCTTCGGTGAGTTGTTTCGCCCAGTGTACGCCCATGCCGTAGGTAACTATCGACAAATCAGAGCCTTCTGTTACCAATCTTGCCTTGCCTATTTCTACGGTATAGTAGTCATCAGGAATGTCGTCTGCCAAAGAGCGATAAAGTGCCTTGTGTTCAAAGAAAATGTACGGATTGGGGTCTTCGAAAGCGGCAAGCAACAAGCCTTTGGCATCATAGGGATTGGAAGGATAGACGATTTTTAGCCCTGCGGTGTGGAAAAACCATGCCTCGTTGGACTGTGAGTGAAAGGGACCAGCCGCTACGCCCGCACCCGTAGGCATACGCACGACCACATCTGCATTTTGTCCCCAACGGTAATGGACTTTTGCTAAGTTATTGACTATCTGATTAAACCCACAAGTTACAAAGTCTGCAAATTGCATTTCGACCATTGCCTTGTAGCCGTTGATGGAAAGTCCCAAACCTGCACCTACGATTGCTGACTCGCAAAGAGGCGTATTTCTCACCCTCTCCTTGCCAAACTTTTCTACAAAGCCCTCTGTAACCTTGAATGCGCCACCGTACTCGGCAATGTCCTGTCCCATCAGTACCAAATTAGGGTGCTTTTCCAATGCCAAACTTAGCCCATCAGAAATTGCATTGATGAAACGTTTGTTGGACTTTTTATCAGATGACGGATTCACAACTGATTGACTATAAGGCGCATACATATCTGCTAATTCTTCGTCAGTGTCGGGCGTGGGGTCGGGCTGTGGGAAAACTATTTCCAAACCTTCCTCTATTTCTTGCTTGATTTTTCCTCTGATTTCAGCGATTTTTTCTTCACTAAGCACACCTATTTCATTCAAATAATTTTCGTAGTTTACGATAGGGTCTTTCTTTCCCCACTCCTCAAAAAGCTCTTTGGGAACGTATTTCGTACCAGAAGCCTCCTCATGCCCGCGCATACGGAAAGTCATTGCTTCCACCAAAATAGGTTTAGGATTTTCGCGCATTTTTTCTGCCACTTCCTTTATCGCATGATACACCTCCAATACATTATTCCCATCTATTTGGATAGCATCTATGCCGTAGCCTATCGCCTTGTCTATCATCTGTTTACAACGAAACTGCTCGCTACTTGGTGTAGAAAGTCCGTAGCCATTATTTTCTATGACGAAAATTACAGGCAAGTCCCAAACTGCTGCTACGTTCACCGATTCGTGAAAATCACCTTCGGAAGTTGCCCCATCACCAGTGAAAACCAAAGTTGTTTTTTTCTCTTTTTTGAGCAAATGAGCAAGCGCAATGCCGTCTGCCAAGCCCATTTGAGGACCTAAATGCGAAATCATACCAACCACATGGTGCGCTTGCGTACCGAAGTGAAAAGAGCGGTCGCGCCCTTTGGTGTAGCCCGATTTCTTGCCTTGCCACTGAGCAAAAAGTTTGTCAAAAGGCATATTTCGCACTGTAAAAACGCCTAAGTTGCGGTGCATAGGCAAAATGTACTCATCTTCTTGGAGCGCGAAAGCACTACCTACGGAAATTGCCTCCTGCCCAATGCCTGAAAACCACTTAGTTATCTTGCCTTGGCGAAGCAAAACCAACATTTTTTCCTCTATCATGCGAGGTTTTACGAGTGCGGTATATAAATCAGTAAGTATCTGGTCTGAATAATGTAATCTATCGAATTGCATTGTTTTTGGATTAAAAAAATAAATGCAAAGCTATAAAAAACAATACAGATTGCGGTTTGTATTTGGGAAATACTTTATTTTTGAAAGGAGTTTAAAGAAAACGTCAGTATATTTACTTAAATACCTTTGAGAGTAGTTTTGAATTAGAAAAAGAACTTAATGGATTTGTCCATTTTTACAATTATGAGCCAAGCTATCAGTCTTTCGGTCATTTGATACCAGCAAATGTTTATATTTAAAAATTCTATTTATTGACAGTTTATACATTTACATTCGTTTTTGATTATTTTGTTATCATCTCTGTTGTAAAAGTCTTTCCACTCTTTGGATTCATCTTGTTTTTTGGTTATTTCGCAGATTCTTTCATAAAATATTTGTGGTTTGGTAGGGCAGATACGAATATTTTGCTCATCTGCGAATAATATATATTCACTTTTCTTATCAAACTGCATACTGAGAATTTTACTTTCATTTTGTATAGAAAGTATGGGATTATTGATAAGATTCTCGATACTTACGCTTTCCATTTTCCAAAGTAATACCATTCCATCTAAGCCTCCTGTTGCTACATACTGATTATCAGGGCTTACTGCTATATTCCTCACTATTCCCTTGTGCTTTTTTTCTGAAGCAGATTTAGCTACAAAGTCGTTTTTTTGTAGATTTTCTATCGTAATTTCCCACAATACGATAAGCCTACCATTCACGTCTCCTGCTATTATCCATTTTTTTTGAGGGATATAAGTAAGTGCGTAAATACCTCCCCGATTGGGCTGTTGATAGATAACTTTGGTTTGATTTTCTGCACTTTGCAAGTTTATAGATATTATACTACCTTGCTCATCTCCGAACAGTAAGTATGCACTGCTTTCATTTTCTATCAGTATTATTTGCCTAATTGCACTGGTGTGTTTTAATAGTTGCTTAGGTATCTTCGTTTTGAGGTCGTATTGGTAAATAGTTCCTTGTACGGTATAAAATAGCGTGTTTTTGACCTTAGAATGAGCCATAGCTAAAATACTTGTAGGATAACTTACCAAGGTTTCTCTACTAAAAGGGGGCTGATTATTCCATGCAATAATTTTTCCGTCTTGGGTGCTACAATAAATCTTGTCATTGATTTGCAAAATAGCTCGTGGGGAGCTTCTTTTACTATCAAAGGACAGGTTTTCTACTCCTCGCAGTTTGGGCAAACTCTCAGAAGAAGGGATAATAAGTGCTTTGTTCAAGCCTCTATCTTGGTCATTGAAAATCAACTCATTATCGTTTGTTATGGCTAATGCCCAAGATTCTGTATTTTCATAAATATAATCTTTGTCTTGAGAGATAAATGCTTGGCGTAGTGCATAAAATACTTCTGAAGAAATTTTATTTATTTGAGCTAATTGGTTTACTCTATCTTGTAAAATTAATAGATTTCCATAATTCCTGCGATAGATAGGTATTCTTCTTTGATTTATCTTAAAAAAAGTAGTATCTTCGTAGCGATTGCGAATCTCACCTACCGTTTTTATCATAGTCTTTAATCCATTCTGTTCCATTTGATAGGCTGTCAAGGCGAGGCGATTTTTGAAATCTGTATTTTCAATTTGAGCTACAGATAATATGGCTAATTCTTTTGCCTTCGAAGCAAATTCTCCTAATTTGGATTCGACATTTTGTCTTTCTGCTTGTCGGCTTTTAATTTCTGCTTGGAAGGCGGCATCAGTAGCGAGTGCGGCACTAACGGTAGCCTTTTCTGAGGCTATTTCAGCTTGTACTCTTTGCCTGCGCGCTGATTCAGCAGAATCTCTGGCAATCTGTTCCTGCATCTTGGCTTGTATAGCCGCTTGCTGTGCCTTGATTTGGTCGCGGTATGCGGATATACTTGCTTGCTCTGCCTTAGTGCGTTGCACTTGGAAGGAGTCTCTTGCTTCTATGGCCTTTTTTCTTTGAAAATCAGCAATTCCTTTCATACGCTCTGCGTCTTCTCTCCGCAATTCCGCTTTTTCTTTTTCTTGGTTTGCAAAAATGCCTAACACAGCGATGACTCCTGTAACTAAAAAAATACTAAAAATAAGTACCCGTCTTAAAAAAACCTTTTTGCTTCTTCTTTTGCGGCTTGCTTCTATGAGTCCTTTCTCATCTTCTGTCCAAGTTCTCATTCCTTTTTGCCCTATTTCTACTAATGCTAAGTCCGTTTCGTCTAACAAGATTTTTTTGTTATCTACAAAATCGAGTATCTTACTTTCTAAAATACGAGCGGCGCGCTGTCCTGAACGGTCAGAGTTTTTGTACTCATTTTGGATAAGAGGCGCAAGAGTATCATGAGCCAATCCTGTAATCTCTGCCGAACGGTCTGTCAATAAATACAAATCTTTACAAACTAATAATAAGTCAAGCACTTCCATTCTTTGCCCATAACGAGCACTAATGTCTTCTATGGAGCGAGTGTCTGCCGTTCCTAAGTTTGTAGTATGAAAATTCAGCAAGTCCAACGCCAGTCCTGTTTGCTCTATTTCAGGATTCCAAGCACGAAGTTTGCTCATCTGTTGGTAGAAAAAATCTCCTAACAAAACCCCTTCTTTGCGTAATTCTTGGTATTTGTCCACCGAAAACACCCTATACTCATCTTGACTTATCAGATTCCACATTTTGGTCAAAAGAATTTGCAAGACAGGAGCAATCGAAGAATCCTTGTCCTCAAGTAGGTCATCTGCTACTATTGAAGGTAGATTTGCTTGAATTTCTAAGCGATATTTTTTGCGTAGCTTTTCTGTACGTATCAATCCTGTAATTACATCTGCAATATCTTTTCTATCTAAGTGAGTCAAAAATATGTTTTCACGCGGGATAGCATGTATTTTCAGCAATTCCTCTATTTCAGGGTGATACTCTTTCCTGTAACTTAAGATGAGTTTGCCTTGAGGTCTATCTTGAGGATTTTTAAAAATGCTATCTAAATCGTCCAAAAACATTTCTAATTCTTCGGGTAATGCAAAATTGGGCTGGGTAAAAACTTCCTCTACTTGGTCTAAAATAATAACTACTGGCTTTTTGGTTTTCTTTTCTTTCAATTTCCAAAAGCTAAGCAAGGAATTTGTATTATCTTCTTCCTTATCCTGATGTTGGAATCTTTTTTCTGCAAAAATCGCATTTCCTTTGCGCTGATGGCGTAGTTCTTTGATGTCTTCCGCAACGGCTTTAGCCTGCTCGAAACGATTGCGCTTGGACTCATAAGTAAATACATCATCTTTTTTTCTCTTAAAACGGCTAATCACTCCCAATAATTCTTTTTGTAGTTCGTCATCAGCGTCCAAAGCAATAGTCTCTAACTGAGCTACTTGTTCTAAAGTCCTTAGAAAGTTTTCATCAATATTTAAGGGATTGAGATTCAGATTATCTGTTGTGTGTCCATTTTGTTGTGTATTCTTCTCTACAAACTCTAAGGCATTTCTTAGTGTTCCTGATAGCCCCATTTCTCGATTACGTCTTGCATACGTTACGTGGTAATCTCCTTCTAATCTTGGTAAAAGTCCTGCGTCTAAAAGAGAAGACTTGCCGACCCCAGATTGTCCATAGAGCAAAATCACAGGTGCGGAGTTCTTTGAACTGATTCGATTATATAAATCTCTGATATAATAAGACCTACCAAAAAATACTTCTGCATGTCGCCGCTCATATCTACCTAAGAAGATAAAAGGCTCATCTGGCAAATCATAGTTTGATGGAATTTCAGGCAAACCAAATAATGGGTTTTCAACAGCTTCTGGCAGATTCCATTCCTTGACAAGCTCTGCCCCTGTCCTTACGTACAATTCCCAAGGAAATCTGTCCTCAACTTCTTTAGTAGCATTTTTGCGATAAAGCCCTCTGACACTATCCGAGCCTTTTTGTATTTTTACATAATCTACTGATTCTGACCACGCTCTTTCTATACTTGCTCCATTGGCTAAGCTACTATAAAAGCGAATAGATAGTGAAGTCGCAATATCATCACTAATTGCTTGCGAAGTACCAATAACAATCGGTACACCTGACTCTATTAATTCCAGAGATTGTTGCTGGGTGCTACACCCATTAAAAAAGATAAGTTTTAGTCCTTTTTGCTTGGAAAAAAAAGACACTAATCCCGCTCCATGTGCCACAGAATGAGAACCATCTAACTGCTCTAAAAGTAGTTGATAGCCATCTGCATGACCACCATAGTGAAAAATAGCGATTCTGTCTTTGTAACGATTGTCTTGGAATATGTCCAAAATATCATCAATCGTTACATTAGCACGCTCTATCACCTCGCAAAGTTCGGCATCTTCTGCCTCATACAAGGCTTTGCGTATCCCATTCATCTCTAATGGTAAATTCCTCAAATAGCGAGCATTATCTACTTTGTCATTGGCAAAGGCAAGAAATATAATTGGTTTCTCAGGCATAGCGATTTCTCCATAGGGTAATACTAAGTCAATTATCAATAAAAGTAAAAATATGATAAACTGACAATGTGCAAGTTATAAAAAGAGATTGAATTTTGGAAATAAAAATCGATAATATGTATCTATCCTTGGAATATAAAAAAAATTTACAGGGAAAATATTAATATTCTATACTCATTCACGTATAAAAAGGTGTTTTTCATATAATCTTAATATCTGCTCAGAAGCGTGTTCCCAAGTAAGTTTTTCTACTTCTTTTTTACTTGTTTCAGCAAGAAGTTCACGAATTCCCTCATAATGTAAGAGAGCATAAAGGTAATTGGCAAATTTATTGGCATCCCAACAATCTGCTTTGAGAACATTGTGAAGTATTTCGGATACTCCAGATTGCTTCGAAAGTACAGCAGGTACTTCATGCTGAGCCGCCTCCAAAGCTGATAGTCCAAAAGGCTCTGATACTGAGGGCATAAAATAAACATCAACTCTTTCCAAAAGTTCGTGGACTCGTTTTTTACTAAGAAACCCCGTAAATATAAAGTTTTCCCCTAATTTTTTCTGAACTACTTGCGACATCAGCCACTGCTGTTGGTCTCCTACTCCTGCGATTACAAATACAATTTCTTTATCTTTCTTAAGTAGCTTTTCTGCTGTTTCTAATAAAAATTCTGGTCCTTTCTGGTAGGTAACACGCCCTAAAAACAGTATCATTTTTTTATTGGAAGAAGGTGGTTTCTTAGAATACCCATAATCTCCTAATTTTTCTGGTTCTTGCAAGATATGAGATGCGGTATGTCGTTCGGGAAGCGGGTCTATTGCATTATGGACTGGGAAAATCTTATCTGGGTTTATATAAGGATAATTTTCTAAAATTTGGGCTTTGGTAAAAAAACTCACAGGAATTACCAATTCCGCCATGCTTAATCCGTCATACTCGATATGATATACTTTGTTTTGTGGATTTCGCGCACCTACCCCTACCCTATCTGTTTCCAATGAGTGGACATGCAACACCAAAGGCTTGTTAGTCAATCGTTTAAGTTGCATTCCTGCGGGAAAAGTCAGCCAATCATGGGCATGAATAACATCAAATTCGCGATTCATAGCTATTTGAGTTACTACCTCAGCAAAAGTATGCACCTTTTCCATGATGTTTACCCCATAGTTATTACCCGTAGTATATAGCTCACGAATTTCTCTTGCGTCCATTGTGTCTTTGACTGTTGTTTCTATTTCCTCCATCTTTTTGATGGTTTTCATTACGGGAATAGGATATGGGCTAATGTCCATAGGCACAAAGACAACTTCTGTAACTTCTTCCAAATGATACTCTTGTCTTTCAACTGTTACATCTTCTTCTGAGAGCTGATTTAGACCAATGATGGTAGTATTTTCAATGACAAATTGGGGGTCACTCTGTGGAATTATCAAGGTTAGGTCGACATAATGGCTCATTGCTTTGGCAATGCCATAACAAGCCTGCCCTAAACCACCTGTCAAAAAAGGAGGAAACTCCCATCCTAACATCAATACTTTCAGTCTTTTAGATTGCATTATTTATTATTGGTTTAAATATAGGTAGCTTTTTTTGACTGCAAAAATATATGAAATTTTGTAATTTAAGATACTTTATTCTTGACAATTTGGATTTTTATTAAGTGATTTATTAAAAATAGGAAACTCCTCATTTAGTAAATCCAAAAATTGCTTATTTTTTTGTGAA
>JALOMS010000462.1 GCA_025455345.1 Thermoflexibacter sp.
AGAGATGCCCCTTATGAAAGCATAGAAAAAAAGCGTTCAAGAAATCGCATTCGCTATGTAAGTAAAAGAAATCCAAGTGTTTATCGTTATACTTACATGGACAAGACTTTCAGTTTGGGAAGTATCCAAGAAGGGAAAACAGAGGAAATATTGCAACATACCTGGCAACTATGCTGGAAAGAATCCAAACCCAATGAAATAACTACTCTTTTTGGGTTACATCCGTATTTTTCTGAATACGACATGGCTTCTCTCTTTCCTTCATTGCGTAAAAATGTAGTGAATGAAATCATCACCTCAAAAACTTCTTACAATAAAGAAAACAAATGGGTAGGTGCGTCTCCTTATGAAAAACTCTTCCAATACAAAAATACCTTGCTTGCCCTCTATGATTTTTCTGCTCAAAACATTCATTTTAAGCATTATGACCTTTTTTTATCTAAGGACTTAATCAAAAACCAAGACTCTTCCCAATGGATTTTTATGCAACACCCTTCTGTCTATATTGCGCTTTATCCTTTAGAAAAGTACGAATTATCGCCTGAAAAAGAGGGAGAAAGACTAAGAAGTCATACACTGAAGAATGGATTTGTGCTTCATGTAGAGAATCCTCAAAACTTTATTTCTTTTGATGAATTCAAAAACAAAATACATACCCTCTTTAAAATCAATTATAATAGAGAAAATCATTCATTGACCACACAAACCCTACAAGGAAATAAACTCTATTTTTCGTATAAAGGCGAAAAACGATTAAACAAAAAAAAGTTTAAAACACGCACTTACCCTCTTTTTAAAAGCCCTTTCTTACACTCCAAGAAAGGGAGTAAAAAGCTGACCATCAAGCATAAGAATGCTATAATGGTCTTGGATTGGGAGAAAGGGCAAATTGGGCAGTCCAATCATTTACCGTATCAAAAATAGCTATAGTACAAATGCCACCGCAAGTCCACCGTCCACATTAATTACGATTTTAGTTAAAAGTTAAAAAACTAATGCGAGAGTTTATCTTTGGCAATATTTTTTCAAAATGA
Source organism: Thermoflexibacter sp. (assembly GCA_025455345.1). GTDB lineage: Bacteria > Bacteroidota > Bacteroidia > Cytophagales > Thermoflexibacteraceae > Thermoflexibacter. Next base: position 1,035 of record JALOMS010000462.1, read on the forward strand.
ATGAATCAAGAAAAGCAACCATTATTTCAGCACATTTCTAATCACATCAATCACATGAAATACGCTCTATTCTTTTTATTTTTTCCTTTGATTAGCTTTGCACAACCTATTAAAACAAAGGCGGAGGCAGAAAACTTTATTGTCAAACATTTTAAATACTACGAATACAGATATGAGAGATTTGAAATAGATACTAATAGGTCTGCTATGTATGATACTTTTAAAGAGGGAGATTTTGACCATGACGGTCAAAAAGACTTTTTAGTTTCTGGAATAGGTACTATAAAAGTGAGGAAAGACAACTCTGAACAAAAAGAAATTATTATTTTTATTGGTAATGGAAGAACTTTCAGGAAAGCAAATCTTCCTTATAGATTTATGCATGGACTTCGCTTTTCTAACTTAGAGCCAATAAAAGTATTCCAAATAGAAAAAAAAGATTACATTTTGATAAAACGCTCTGACATAGAATTTGGCAGGGATAGTGTAAAAGTTTTCTATGATACTATATTTGTAAGAAATGACCACCTTATCCCTTTTTCTGATAATCCAAGCACGAAAGAAATTAAAAGGATAGATTTCAAAACAAGTCATTGCTTTGGGTCTTGCCCTGTATTCGAATTAAACATCAACAGCAATTTATATGTAGAATACAATGGAATAGAATATGTCGATAAAAAAGGGAACTATCAGTTGAGAATAGACAAAAAAGATTGGGATTACTTGGTGAATCTGATACAAAATATTAGAGTAGAAGATTTACAAGAAAGTTATAGTGTCAATTGGACAGATGACCAAACTACTTATTTAACAGTGCATTACAAAGATGGTAGTAAAAAATCAATTGAGGATTACGGTATGGTAGGGACATTTGGATTGTCCATTTTATACAACTTTATGTTTGAGTTGCGAAAATTTTGATAGGCTCTACAAAAAAACTTTGGCAAACGTTCCACTTCGGGTTTAAACTTTGCCAAAGTCAAAATCAGTCAAAAATCATTTACTTTATTAAGAACATCTATCTCACAAATGCCGCTGCAAGCCCACCGTCCACATTGATTACGTTGCCTGTGCTTTTGCTCAACAACCCACCTACACAAGCGAAAACGCCATTAGCAATGTCTTCGGGAAGGATAATTTCATTGAGCAAAGTCCTTGACGCATAGAATTTTGGTAGGTCTTCTATCGCTACGCCATAAGCCTTGGCGCGCCCTTCTGCCCATGCCCCTGCCCATATTTTGCTGTCTGCTATTACTGCGTCAGGGTTAATGGAATTTACCCTGATTTTGTCCTTGCCCAGCTCTGCTGCCAATAACCTGCTCATGTGCAACTGTGCCGCCTTTGCAGATCCGTAACCTGCATTGTTAGGTCCAGACACCAAGGCATTTTTACTCACAATATTCACCACATCACCTCCAAAACCTTGCTTTCGCATGATTTCCGTAGCGTGTTGGGTAATCAGAAACTGCCCTTTCACCAAAATATCGTACATCAAATCCCACTCACTTTCTTTGGTTTCTTCTATGGTTCTGGAAATGGAAATTCCCGCACTATTCACGATGATGTCCACCCCACCAAAAGCCAAGGAAGCAGTTTTGTAAAGGTTAGCAATGGTCTGGTTATCAGTTACATCTACCACACCGCTTGCAAAGCTGTCTTTGCCGTAAGCCTTTTCAAATTCTTCGCTCGCACTTTTCAAACGGTCTGCGTCATTGTCGCAAATCACTACACACGCTCCCTCGCTGATGAATTTCTTGGCGATTGCTTTGCCTATGCCGCCCGCGCTACCCGTAATGAGCGCGACCCTGCGCGAAAGTGGCTTTTCTTTGGGCATACGTTGAAGTTTTGCCTCTTCCAAAAGCCAATATTCTATGTTAAACGCCTCTTGCAAAGGCAAGGAAATGTACTCGGAAACTGCCTCTGCGCCGCGCATGACGTTGATGGCATTGATGTAAAACTCACTTGCTACTCTTGCAGTCTGCTTGTCTTTGGCAAAGGTGAACATTCCCACACCCTTCCAAAGAATTACCACAGGGTTGGTATCTCTGATTTTAGGGCTGTTAGGGTGCTTGCACTGCTCATAGTAAGCAACATAGCCTTTTCTGTACTCCTCAAAGGCAGGGAGTAACTTTTCTTTTATTTTTTTGTAATCTGTAACGTCTTCATCAGGAGCAAGTTCCAATACCAAAGGGCGAATTTTGGTGCGAAGAAAGTGGTCAGGGCAACTTGTGCCAAGAGGAGCTAATTTATCCAAATCATGGGAATTGACAAATTGGAGAACGCGCTCGTCATCTGTAAAATGCCCGATTGCACCCTTCGTTTCCTCCAAAGTGGGAAGGTCTGCACCAGAACACAAGCCTCTCAAGACAGGCGCGAGTTTGCTGGCTTGGGCAAGGCGTTGCTCTTTGGGCAAAGATTCCAATTTCACGCCACCAAATACGGGTCTGCGCTTGCCTTCGTGGGTGGTGAGGTATTCGCTTGCTTTTTCTATCACTTCCAGCGTATTTATGTAAGAACTGTAACAGTCATCTCCCCAAGTGAAAAGTCCATGCTGACCAAGTATAATACCTTTAATATCAGGATTTTGTGCTAAACATTCTGCTAATTTCAAGCCTAAGTCAAACCCAGGGCGTTGCCAGTCCACCCATCCTAATTTGCCCTCGAAAAGTTCGTGGTTAATCGCCTTGCCGTCTTTGGAAGCGGCAATGGAAATGAGTGCGTCAGGGTGCAAGTGGTCTATGTGTTTGAAGGGCAAAAAGGCGTGCAAAGGCGTGTCAATGGAAGGTGCTTTGGAGTTCAAATCATAAATACAGTGGTTGAAAAGCTCAACCATTTCGTCCTCGAATTGCAGTCCGCGATAGACCTTTTTCAAATCGTTCAATCTGTCCATGTAAAGAGCCGCCAGCCCGCTTTTTTTCAGTGTGCCTAAGTCGCCCCCAGAGCCTTTTACCCACATCACTTCGGTTAGTTCGCCTGTGAGGGGGTGCTTTTCCATGACCTTACAAGAAGTATTGCCGCCCCCGTAGTTGGTGAGGCGGAGGTCTGCTCCTAAAATATTAGAGCGGTAAATCAGTAAATCGACTTGGTTATCTCCCAAGGACTTTGCTTTTGCTTCGTCCCAAAGGTAGCTTACGTGTTTGAAATCCATATTTTTAGTTATGAGTTGTAAATTATGAGTTAATATAAAACATTGTTAATCAAATTATTTATATTAAATATTATGATATAGATTATGAATAAAAATTTCAAGACCTTGTGTTTCTTGTGTTCTATTATACGGTCAGAAACTTGTCAGACACCTCAAAGGTGTCAGACAAGTTTATTAAAAGAATAAACAAAGATAAACAATGCAAATTAACCAACTGTCCTATACTTTCATGGTCAGAAGATACAAAAGGGGTAAAAGATTGTTATAATTTGAATATCTACTTGTCCATTTTAGCAAAGGGATATGAGCTCAAAAGCAAAATTGTATGAAAAAAGCCTATTGTAATGCGCTTGGAATCCAAATTCATTATCGCTATGGTGGTCAAGGTAAGCCGCTTGTTCTCTTTCATCCCTCTCCACGTTCCTCGAAAGCACTTGAACCTTTTGGAGAAATGCTAATGGAGGATTTTTTTGTAATTATTCCTGATATTCCTAACTATGGAAATTCAGATGCGCTTCCCATAGAAATCCAAACTTTATATGATTATATTCCCTATTTTCACGCTTTTTTTAAGGAGTTGGGACTACAAAATTTTTTGCTGTATGGTTCTGCTACGGGAGCGCAATTAGGGATTGCATACGCCTTGACTCATTCTTCTGATATTTTACATCTATATTTGGACAATGCCGCTCATTTCTCTGATAATCAATATCAAAACATTACAAGTCAATATTTCCCTGACTTTTCTCCTTTAGCAGATGGCAGTCATTTGACTCTTCTTTGGGCGCATATTAGGGATTCTTTTTTGTATTTTCCTTGGTTTGATTCACAGCAAGGTAAGCAACTAACAATGGGCTTGCCTCCTGCCGAATTCTTGAATGAATTACTTTTAGACTATTTGAAAGCAGGAAAACGTTGGGGCAGTGCATATAAAGCGGCATTTTTGCATGAAAGAGCGGAAAAGGTACAGGCATTACAAACCCCTACGACTCTATTTCGCTGGGAGGGGAGTATATTGCTGGAATACATAGACCAGCTTATCGCACACCCGCTTCCTGCCTATGTACAGATTGTAAATACTCCAAGCAATCTCACTGCTCGGTATGAATCAATGAAAAGAGAAATAAAAAAGTTGGCATATCAATGAATTAATCTTGTTTTGGGTTCTCTAAATGTGCCAAAATTTGTTGTGATGGAACGGCAATATGTATGCTTTCCCTTTCAAAATTAGCAAGTATAGAAAGACTAACTTCTGAAAGAACAGCATCGTAA
>JALOMS010000463.1:0-341 GCA_025455345.1 Thermoflexibacter sp.
TAGCTAAATCAATTGATAAATAGTAAATAGAACATGATATGCTTACTTGGGAAGAATTTGAAAAAGTAGAAATGCGCGTAGGAACTATTTTGGAAGTGAAAGATTTTCCAAAAGCAAAGAATCCCTCATTCCAATTATTAATAGATTTTGGAGATTGGGGAATCAAAAAAAGTTCTGCACAGATTACCAAGCTATACAGCAAGGAAGATTTACTGGGTAAGCAGGTAATCGCAGTTATCAATTTCCCTCCAAAGCAGATTGCTAATTTTATTTCTGAGTGTTTGGTCTTGGGCTTAGTAGGAGAAAATAAAGAAATTATACTTTTACAAGCAGAAAGACCT
>JALOMS010000463.1:347-4834 GCA_025455345.1 Thermoflexibacter sp.
TAATGAATGGTTTATATTATATTTTTCTTATTATTTTTGAAATCGTAAAAAAAAATGAAAATTTTTTAAAAAGTTGGGTTACCTTTTTTTCCTATTTGTATTAAGGTCAGATTTTGACTTAGGAAAGACACAAAAACCTATTTTGAAATATATTAAGAAAAAATTTATTTAATCAATTTCATTAACATCTAATTAAAAAAAATCATGAAATCAACATTAAAAATCGCTTTAGTTGCTATCTCTTTTGCTTTCTTAACTGCTTGTGGTGGTGCTACTCCAGAAACTACTGCAACTGATTCTACAACTACTACAACTCCAACTGAGACAACAACTCCAGAGACTACAACTACTCCTGCTGATAGCACAGCTACTACTGATACCACTAAAAAAGCTCAATAATTTAGCTTTAGGCATTGTAGCAAAGACAAAATTTTACAATCCCGTAAAAATAAAGTGCCTTTCTCTAATTATTTGGAGAGGGCATTTTTATTTTGAATTCTACTTTTGAGGTTTTTCTATGGCATTTTTCTAAAAGACTGAAAACCGCGAGATTTTTTTCTAATTGTGCGGTTTTTATGATAATTGATGATTTGTGCCTCTAAAGTTTTAAATTCATTCCCTTGTAATTTTCTTACCAAAGCCAGCCCCTTTTTTTGTCCTAATACACTAAGCGCAGAAGCAAAAGCATCTGCCGTAGCACCGTCCTGTGCAATGACCGTAACTTGATTGCTTTGAGTCAGTCCTAAACCTGTACGAGGATTAATAATATGCGAATAACGTTTTCCCTCGATTTCCGTGTATTGAAAGCTATCTCCACTCGTAGCAATTGCACAGTTTTTCAATACCAATACCTCACTCACAAAGTTTTTATCTACATCTTTGTAGCCGACTTCTATGTGCCAACCTTGCTCATTGGGTGGTGCATCTCCGATAGATATATCTCCACCCAAATCGACTAATACTATGCTTGCTCCATATTGAGCGAGCAGTTGGACAACTTTATCAGCGATAAACCCCTTACCTATGCCCCCTACGTCGAGCCTCATGCCTTTGACGCTGAGGCAGATAGCTTGTTGGTGAGGGGAAAGTACAATTTTTTGATAGCCCAAAGTCTGCTTTGCTTTTTTTAATTGCTGGGCTGTTGGCATAATTCCCTGTCTTCGCGCTCTGCGCCAAAGCAAACTATAACTTCCTATGCTAATATCAAAAGCCCCATCAGATAGTTTAGAGAAGTACAAGGATTGACTAATAAGTTCATAGAGTAATGGACTTACTGCAAAAGGTTGATTAGGTTGATAAGTGTCCAAGAACTTTCGGAGTTCGCTATTTTCATTGTAATCGCTAAAGATTTCATTCAGAGAATCTATCTTTGCAAATGCGACTTGGCTCAGGTAGTTAGCGGTGGTGGAGTCTTTGGTATAAATCACAATACGGCATAGAGTTCCTAACTTCCCTGCGGAAAACTCATAACGATTTTGGGCAAAAGTAAGGCTATCAAAAAGGAAAATAATCAAAATAGATAAGGACAGATGCCATAAATAATACTTGTAAAAAGGTATTTTACAAAGTAATAGGGTTTCCATGGCAAGGAATACAAAGTTTTTCTAAAAAATTAAAAAATAGACCCACGCATAGAATACAGTTTGTAGGGAAATATAAAGATAAAAATTGCTTTCTACGTGGCTCTCCATTGTTTTTTCTACATCTTCATCACTCATCAAATCCTCGTCATAGTATTTGATAAAAAACAAAAAAATACTGATGAAAACCACAGGAAAAATATAAATACTTACAATTTTTTCTATTGCTTCGGTCATGACTTACTAAATATGAAATAAAATAAAACCAATGAAAGTTTAAGTCTAAATTACTTATTATAACGAATTTATATATGGTTTGGTTATGCTTGCGTCATCAATAAGTAAGTAACGTATGCGATATAGATACAAATAAATATACCACCTTCTATCTTATTGATTCTGCGCCCACTCCCTGTAAACAGAAAGATAAACATAAGCAAACTGGTAAAGATATTCATTGCTATATCAAAATTCGCCTCTGGACGGAAAGGTAATTCATACAAAGAAGAAGTAATACCTAATATAAAGAAGATATTGAAGATATTTGAACCTACCACATTCCCAATCGCAATATCAGAATTTCCCTTATAAGAAGCTATCGCAGATGTTGCTAACTCAGGAAGCGAAGTGCCTGCTGCTACAATCGTAAGTCCAATCACAGCCTCACTCATACCTACTGCTTTTGCTATCTCTACCGCTCCATCTACTATCCATTTCCCACCCAAAATCAAACCCGCCAAACCTCCTACTATCATCAAAATAGACTTCCAAGTAGGTAAGACCTGCACAACTTCTCCTGTTTCTTTGCTATTGCGAGCTACATCAACGACATAATACATAAAAATACCAAAAAAACATAAAAGCGTAAGCCCATCAGTGGTGCTTAGCAATGATTTACTTTCCTCATCAAAATAAGCATCATTGGCACAGATTCCCAATACCAAAGCCGCTAACAAAGCCAAAGGTATTTCTTTCCAAGTAGTATTGATATGTGCATTTACGGGCTTAATCACTGCGGCTATCCCCAAAATAATCAGCACATTAAAGATATTGCTACCTACTATATTCCCAATTGCAATGTCTGTACGTCCGTCAGCTCCTGCAAATAGATTGACTACTAATTCGGGCGCAGAAGTCCCCATAGAAACTATCGTAAGTCCTATAATCAAATCTGGAATATTAAATTTTTTTGCCAAAGAAGAAGACCCATCTACCAACCAGTTAGCTCCATAAATGAGAAGTATAAAACCAACAAAGAATAACACATAAGTAAGAATGGCACCCATAAATAAGTTTTTGGTTAAATGTTTTACTGTCTAAAATGCACAAAGGGGATGAATATAAAATCAAATTTCTTTTCTCGGTTACAATTTTAAAACCATTTTCAAACAATTCAAAGTTTATTGGTAAAATTATCTTAGCAAGAATAGTAATTTTCAACGTTTTACTTGTCTATTTCTTTGTCATAATTTTTTCTCTTGCTGTTTTTTATTTTAACTTTGCACACATTTTTACAAGTCCTATTTGTAAATATTTGTAATTTAAGATATTATAATTATTATTTCATTTATATTTATACAATTTATGGCAACAACAGCAGATATTTCTATTGGCTCATTTATCAAGCATAATGGAGAACTTTGCATTATTTTAGAGTACGACCATCGTACACCCGGCAACCTACGCGCTTTTTATCAAGCAAAGATGCGTAACATCAAAAGCGGAAAGTTAGCAGAATATCGTTTTCGCGCGGGTGAATCAGTAGAGGTCATACGAATAGAACAAAAAGAATTGCAATACTTATACCCTGAAAGTGATAGCTTGGTGTGTATGGACAATGAAACTTATGACCAAATCTATGTTCCTAAAATATTTTTTGGAGATAGCATTTTCTTTATCAAAGAAGGAGTAACCGTTATTATTGGTTTTGATGGAGATAACCCTGTATTTGGACAGGCTCCACCTACTGCTGTGTTGCAAATTACTTATACAGAGCCGGGTGTAAAAGGAGATACGGCTACTCGTGCCATGAAACCCGCTACACTGGAAACTGGCGCAAAAATCAATGTACCTCTTTTCTGTAACGAAGGCGAATTCATCAAAGTAGATACGCGTACAGGAGAGTACATGGAAAGAGTAAAACAATAGTCGGAATCCTTGCATTGGGAATTACTAATTGTAAGATGGCTTTTATAAACCTTTTAGCATTTAAAAAGTTAAGTATTTGCTTATAATTAGTAATTCATTTTTCATAAAAATCAATACAATGGCTCTTAAAATCAATACCCAAGCTCCTGATTTCACCCTTGCCTCCACTTCTGGTGAAGGTTTTACCCTAAGTAAAACTATGGCAGGAAAGGCTTGTATTTTGTATTTCTATCCAAAAGATTTTACAATGGGCTGTACCGCAGAAGCCTGCGAGTTTAGAAATGAATTTGAGGAGTTCGCCAATGTAGATGTTCCTATTTTAGGTATTAGCAAAGATGATATTCCTACTCACCTCCAATTCAAAAAACAATATAAGTTGCCTTTCGAACTCTTAGCTGATACATCTGGATTAGTAACAAAGATGTATGATGCCATAGTCCCAATCATTGGTTATACAAAACGAATCACTTATTTATTAAATCCCTCACACCAAATTATTGCTGTCTATGACAATATGCTTTATCCTCATGGTCATATTGCGGCGATGATAAAGGCTATCAAGCTACAAATAGTTACAAAATAATGTGGGGAATAGCATGGAATTACTTGATTAATAATCCAATAGAAATCTTTGGCTCTTTACTGACTATTATTGCTATCTGGCTCAATACCAAGCAAAACGCATGGGGGTGGATAGTAGGCATAGCAAGCATTGTTTGTTATATTTATGTATTTGCAAGTGTTTGGTTATTAGGAGAT
>JALOMS010000464.1 GCA_025455345.1 Thermoflexibacter sp.
CTACTTTTAGCGCAACAGGAGGAGATGTACAGACTACAGGACAGAAAGGAATCATTACTATCATTCCTAACAATGCCCAAGTAGATTTGGTAGTAAAGAATAAGGGATTTCTTATTGGTAATCAAAAGTTTAGAGTAAAAAGAATCCCCCTGCCGACTATTCAGTTTTTTGATGGAGCAAGACAATTGGACATTGTTAGAGGTGGAAATGCGCCAAGGAACATAGTCATTAAAGCAATAGCAGATGCTGATTTTAAGGAGTTTTTGCCCGAAGATGCTCGCTACAAAGTTACCAATGTGGAAGTAACGCTTGCAAGAGGGCGACAAATGCTGAAGAATCAACGCTTTACAGATGGAAGTAACATAAACTTAAGCTCATTTGCGTCAGATGCGCGGGCAGGAGACCGTCTGATTGTCCAAGTACATGAGGTAAAACGCATGAATTTTAGAAATCAAGTAGAAACGGTCAGTGGATTGGGATTACAGATAATCAACTATCCAATTGTTAATTAATCAGTTGCGTAATAAAAATAAGTAGTGGGCAGTCCAAAAAGTAGCAGACCTTGACAAAGTTTGCTACTTTACTTTGTCAAATCGCCACTATAACCAACCCTAAAGAATGAGCAAATATTTGATAATGAGCTAAATATGCTAAAGTATATTTTATAGAATCAATCTCTAATCCATTGTATCATATTATCAAAAGGATTGTATTCTACTTGTGTAACCTTGAGATAAGTTCCTTTATCTAATACGATGCGTTCATGTTCTTCGTGCGTAAGTACAGCCCTGTCCAATACTTTAAAAGTAATTTCTTTTTGAGCTTCATTCTCCTTCAATATGACTATCTCTCCCGCCAATCGATGTGCGTGTCCTGTAACTTCCCCATGCTCCAATATTAGTTCTTTGGCAAGCAGTTCTTTGTTATGATGACCTGTTATTGTATGTTCGTCGATTTTGAACAAAATAACATCTCCATGTCGATAAATTTTCTCAATTTTCATGTTTTATAAAAAAATAGGTGTATTAATTTTATGTTTCACTATACATCAAATTCAAATATTGCTGTTTGCTAAGTGGCTGATTATCAAATCTCATTGTCCAAGCGATTGCTTCAATAGCATCTTGTTTCAATCCCATAAACTCAGGAACATACAGATAATATTGCCTATCCGTAGAAGCACACTTGCACTTCACAAAATATATCTTATAATCCTGCCCTCCACCCCAGCGCGGTTGTACGTTCAGCGCATTAGCGGAAATCGCATAAAGCTCATAAGTGTCCTCAAAATCATACTTATAGGGCTTCAAATTTTCGTCCCAGCGCACTTGTGATTTTTTGATAGTTTGTTTATCTACCAATTTCGCCTTTAAGGAAACTATGATTTCTTCTATGGGAAAGTGTTTGAGTGCCGCCGCTCTTTGCTCAGAGTTTGCCAAAGACATTGCCTCTTTGATGGTAATAGGCTCTATACTATCATATACATTGACAATGAGAGCTTTATTGGACTCTTGGGTAAATATAGTTAAGACTTCTGCTAAGGTTTTTTGTTGTTTTTTATAAATTTTTAAGACCGTATTAATATTTTCAAATTCAATGCCTTGCGTATAAAATTTTTGTGGTTTCATGGGTCTTCTTATTTTAATCTATTAGGACAACTTCTTCGTTTTCATGTAACTTGTGCCACTCATAATATTTCTCTATTTTGAGAAATCCTTTGCCTACCTCATCTCGCTCATTGTAAGAGATAAGAATCTCTTGCAATGTTTTTCCGTCTATTTCTAACCCCAACTCTGTCTCAAATCTTTTCCCAACTTCCTCAAATTGAGTTTTATAATAAGTAAACATTTCTTGACTGACAAAAATTTCATCTCCTTCTAATATTCTCAATTCAATCATAAAATTGTCTTTCTCTTCTTCCTCTTCGTCATCTTCTAAAATATCATAATTCATTTCTATTTTTTCGCCAAGCCCCAAAGAAAAAGTAATATTTGCCTTGTATTGTAAATCAAGTAGCCCAAATCTATCCTCTAAGCTAAACTCTATCATAGAATCTTCGTTTTCATTTGTGAATTCCTTAGCACTATATCTTATGACTACTTTATCGTCTTCTAAGCCTATCACACCTTTGCCCTTGTTATAATATTCTCCAGCATTTGGTAGATTTAATTCACTGATGATATAATTTCTTAATGAATCAAATTCTTCTTCGTATTTTTTACTGTATTCTTCTCTATTTTCTTCTTTACCAAACTTATCTATAATCGAAAACCAACAAGGAGTGCTATCTCCGCCAGCGTCCCACTCAGCAACTAATTGTTTATGTTGCTTTTGTATGCTTTTGACTAACTCTTTGATTTTGTTCATTAAAATGTTTCGTTTTTTTGTATTTATTTTTTTGCTATTTGAATATTGAATAAGAATTAATATCAAAATAGGCAAGATGATATACCAAATCATAATGATTAATATTAAGATGATTGGATAGATTCAAGCCACTTAAGTTCTTCTTTTTGAGGCGAATACTGCCACTTATGATGCAGTTGGAGGGTTGGCAATACTTCCTTTACTTGTACGCTTGCTTGGAGCAGACGCGCCCAAGAAATAGCCTGCTCTATGCCCAAAAAGATTTTCACTAAGTGTATGCCAAAATCACTACAAGTAATTATCAAACTACCCCTAATGCCAGACCTCAAGTAAGGCAACCAAATGAATTCTTTTAAATCATTGTCTTGAATATCAGGGACTTCAATTGTTGAAAAAAAACTTGGACTATCTTTAAACCAGTCAAAAAGAGTAGGAATTTTTCCATCTAAGTCTTCTTTGCAATGCTCTACGGCAATATCTCGCACCAAGACCATCTTCCCATCAGTATTTTTTATCCTATTTCCAAAAAGACGCATCGCCAATTCTACGCCAAACAAATGATGGAGTAATGCCCGATGTTTGAAGTGATAAAAAAATAATTTGGACGAATCCATAAAAGTATGAACTTGCTCATAATCTTGAGGTTGTCCTCCAAATTTGCGTTGGGAAATCAAGCAATGTTGCCAAATATTCACTTGTAATTAATGATTTTATGCTGTTTTCTATACGCTAAAAATAGTCAATATTTTCTTATTTTATCAAGTTAGAGTAAGAAATTTTGTAAAAAATAAATTTATATCTACTTTGGTACGGCTTTACCAATTCTCAAAAGGATAAGCAAATCTATAAGCTCAAATAATCTAAACAATTTTTGAAACATTTTGTAATTTTGTAGTAAAATAGAACTAAAAGGAAAATTTCCTCAACGCACAATAGGTGCATGATACCCAAAATTATGACAGTAGTACCTTATAAAGACCAAAGCACAAGCAAAAAAGAGCAAGTAGCTCAGATGTTTGACAATATCTCGCCCAAATACGACCTTCTCAACAGGGTATTGAGCATGGGTATTGATATTTCTTGGCGTAAGAAAGCAATAAAAATGCTTGAGCAAGAGCGACCTAAGCTCATTTTAGATGTGGCAACGGGGACAGCAGATTTTGCCTTAGAAGCTCTTTCATTGAACCCTGACAAAATCATTGGTGTCGATATTTCTGAAGGAATGTTGGCTTTGGGGAAGGAAAAAATTAAGAAAATGGGGCTTGAGGACAAAATAGAATTGCAGATGGGTGATTCTGAAAAACTTTTGTTTGATGATGATACCTTTGATGCAGTGATTGTTTCCTTTGGCGTTCGCAATTTCGAAAACTTGGAAAAGGGTTTGCAAGATATATGTAGGGTATTAAAAAAGGGGGGAACGCTAATAGTTTTGGAGTTTTCGCAACCCCAAGGAACTGTTTTCCGCAATTTGTATCATTTTTATTCCAAATATATACTCCCTACGATTGGCAGACTCATTTCCAAAGACAATGCCGCTTATACCTATCTACCCGAATCTGTCAAAGCCTTTCCGTATGGTAAAGAATTTTTGGCGATTATGGGAAAAGTGGGATTTGTTAAAACAGAGGCGAAAGAATTGACCTTAGGGATTAGTTCGATATATAAAGGTAAAAAAGCATAAGTGGTTGAGAGTTATGAGTTGTGAGTTGTGAGTTGAGAGTTGTGAGTTGAGAGTTATGAGTTGTGAGTTGTGAGTTGTGAGTTGTGAGTTATGAGTTGTGAGTTGTGAGTTAATACAAAGTGATGATAATCAATTATTTAATTAACAGCTGTAATATAAATCAATTTTTCATAGTTACTTAAGTAATTGTGTATTTTTATTGTAAAATACGCTTTAGCGTGTTTAGGTCATTATCAAACATTTGCACACCCTGAAGGGCATGCTACAGTGTCGATTTAATTTGCTTGCTTAAGTAAATATATCAACAAAAATAAACGTTTTTTCAGTTCCAGACTAGAAGTCCCGTTAGGGACATAAGCTTTGTAGAAACTAAATTAAGCCCAAAATCTAAGTCCCATAGGGACGATACAAATATTTGTTAATGAAATAGTTACG
>JALOMS010000465.1 GCA_025455345.1 Thermoflexibacter sp.
GTATTGTCCGATGTAACAAATCGTTCTCCTGTAAATATTTGATTATAAATTATTTGCAAATTTTTGTACTTTATTCGCATATTTATTTGTGCGGTATGTTTAGGTACGTAGATGAGTTGTTGGTATAGACTTGATTCTTCTCCTACACTTACTCTTTCATTCGTCGAGATGATATAGTTGTACATAATTTGGGGTTGGAAGTGCCAATTCCCCCAAGTCCAATTGCTTTTTAGGGAGATTTCACCCCCCCGCGACCATACCCTTAGCACATTATCCGCCGCCCATTTGCCTTGTTTGTCTGGAATCCAAGCTATCCAATTGTCTATCAGGCTATTAAAAAAAGTAATATTTAGATTTAATAATTTTTTTGATTCATAATTCATACTCACTTCCCCACTCCAACCGTATTCAGGAAGTAAATTTGGATTGCCTCCCTCTTGCCAATAGAGGTCATTGAAAGTAGGGATTTTGTATGTCCTTGCGATATTCCCCCTCAAAATCCAATGCTCTCCCACTACTTTCTCCATTCCTAAAGAAGGTGTAAAAGGAGTGAAAAAATTGTTTATCAATTCTTTACGGAGAGAAGCTATCATATTCCACGTGTCTTTGGGGTTATTTATTTTATAGGAGAAAAATAGGGAAGTGCGATTTTGGACTTGCCCATTCCGATAGCCATCTGTTTCTGCATGGAAATAAGTTTGATTCAGCCCAACATTTAGTTTTTGGTAGGGGGAGAGTTGGGCATGAGTTTCTATTTCTCCTATCCAAGTATTTGCTTTACTCAGGGCAATTAGCTGAATATCAGGATTCTGATAAATGAGTTTTTCTTTAAAAAAAGCACTCCGCACAAAATACGTAACCTTATTTTTCTTCAAAGACCAATTAGCCGTAAAACGTAGCGATTCATCTTGTTGGCTTGCTTTACTATCTCCTGTGGTCAATGTTGGGGGGATTTGTCTTGTGGCATTGAGATACCATATTTGGAAGTCAAGTTGTTGATTTTTACTAATTTTAAATAAGTTTTCTTGCAAAAAGCCGTATTGGGTTATTGCATTATTGCTTTGGTATTCTTTAGGTTTTGCAATTTTTGTAGTATTGATAAACGGAAAATTATTTTGGGCTGTTTGGTGAAAAAGTTTTATTCCCGAAATCATTTTTTTGTTCCCAATACGCACTTTGACACCCTGCTGAAACTGTTGGAAGCTACCTACATTAACATGGATATTGGCTTTGATGCCTTGCTGGAGCTGGTTTTGTGAATTTAAGTGAATCACCCCCCCAATCGCACCACTTCCAAAAAGCGCACCTGCACCACCGTGTTGGATATGAGCATTTTCCAAAAAAAAGACAGGAATAAGCGCGAAATCTACTGTCCCATTCATGGAGTTTTGTAGGTTAAAACCATTCCATAAGACAGCCGTATGACTTGCTCCTGTGCCTCGCAAAGAGGCAGTAGCCAAGCTACCAACACCATAGGTTTTGATAAATACTTGAGAGTGAGTAGCCAAAAGGTCTGCCAGATTTGTATTTTGGGCATTTCTGAGCCATAAGCTATCTATTTTCTGGATTTTGTTTCCAGAAGAAAAATGAGTCAGTCGGTTTGCCGTAACAATGATGTTCTCGAGCGATTGGGTAGGCAAGCTATCTCCCTGCCCCAAAGCAACAAAAGTGATGTTTAGCAATACCAAACATACATACAATGAACGCATGACATTGATGATTAATTAATTATACTTTTACTTTTTACCCGAAAGTAATAGTTTTGATTTGTTATGGCAGGTCTCCTGACTTGCTCTCTTTTTCCGCCTTCCCGTTGTCAAAACAGTGGCAATGAGGTATGGAAAAAGAATAAAAAAAGTGAGCTTACAGTTGCGGGAACAGTGCCTGATTTTCACAGGTCTTCCCTTATTAAGGCAGTAAGTTTGTCTGCTTACAAGCCACCATTAACCATGTACAAAGGTAGGAGTATTTTTTTCAAATACAAAGAAAATGAATAAAACAAGAGAGGAGTTTCTTGTTTCTATACCTAAAATAAACGTTGGTTTATCTTCATTTGTGTTTTCTGAGCCTTACTACTAATACTTGGATTTACAAAGCGGCAAGTGCTAAAATCTCATTTTCCTGAACATTTTTTCCGTCCAATTCACCTACAATTTCTCCTTCTCGCATCACTAAAATTCTATCAGCAAGGGCAATGACTTCTGGTAATTCGCTGGAAATCAGTATAATCCCTTTACCACTTTTGGCTAAGTCTCTAAGCAATTCGTAAATCTCAAACTTTGCACCTACGTCTATGCCATGCGTAGGCTCGTCTATGATTAGGACTTGGGGGTCTTGTAAAAGCCATTTTGCTAAGACTACTTTTTGTTGGTTGCCACCACTCAATGTTCCTAACTTTTGTGAAATAGAAGAGGCAACAATATTGAGTTTTCTTTTGAAGTCTTCTGCGATTTTACCTGCTTTTTTCTCATTAAAAAGATGATGGGCTGTACTTTCTTTTAGCTTGACAGAGATGATATTTTGCATCACAGACATCTCCGGGAAAATGCCCAGAGTCTTGCGTTCTTCGGGCAAATAACCTATGCCTGATTGTATGGCATCGCAGGGGTGATTGAGGAGAAGGGTTTGATGATTGATGATTACATCGCCTGTACGGTTTTGGTCTGCCCCAAAAATAGCCAAAGCAACTTCCGTTCTGCCTGCACCTTGCAATCCCGCCAAAGCTAATATTTCGCCTTTATATAGCTTAAAATTAATATTTTTGAACTTTTCTCCTCTTAAGTTTTTGACTTCTAAAATCACTTCTTTTTGAGCAAAAGACATCTTTGTAACCTTTTCAAGGTCGCGCCCTACCATCAAATTAATCAATTTTTCCCTATTAAGTTCTTCTCTGCTTAAGGTAGCTTGGTGTTTACCATCTTTTAATACACTTACCCTATCAGCGATTTGGAAGATTTCGTCAAGGCGATGTGAGATATAAATAATTCCTACTCCTTTTTGTTTTAACTCTCTGATTATCTGAAAAATAGTAATCGTTTCTTTGTGCGTAACTGAAGCTGTTGGCTCGTCTAAAATCAGAATTTCTGGGTTTTTGGATAGGGCTTTAGCGATTTCTACCATCTGCTTTTGCCCGATGGACAGCTCACTTACCTTTGTATCAAGGTCTATATCAGCAATATTGAGTTTAGAAAGTAATTCTTGGGTCTGTTTTCTTAATACCTTGTATTGTATCATGCCAAATTTTTGTGGTAGGCGATTTGCAAAAATATTTTCTGCTACCGTCATGTTATTTACCAAACTCAAATGCTGATAGACAATAGAAATCCCTGATTGGGTGGCGTGTAAATTGTCCTTAAAGAATATTTCTTGTCCTTTAAAAACAATACTACCAGAGGTGGGAGGAAAGTTTCCCACCAAAATATTCATTAGTGTGCTTTTCCCAGCACCGTTCTCCCCACAAAGTGCGTGAACTTCTCCTTGTTGGAGGGAAAAATCTACTTCTTGGAGGGCAATCACACTACCAAAGGTTTTTCTGATTTTATGGAGTTGGAGTAACATTTTGATTAGATATACCAAAGAAAATTAAATACTTAGAAAACACCTTGCAAGATAGAAAATATTTTGTTCCTCTTTTTATCAAATTTGCTAAACTCATGGTTTTTTTACGCATAATTATATTTTTTTTATATATTGCGTCGGCTTATTGATAACATTCAGATTACATCTCTTATTGCACTATTCTGTAAGTAATTACATTTTATACCTATTTTTATACCTTACCTGAACTAATTAAATTACCTAAACGAGTTAGAATTATAATGATTTTACTTAGCTATTAAGTAGTAATTAATATTTTTATGCTTCCACCAAATTTTGACAATTTATCTAATGAGCAGTTTGCTTTGATGATAGAGGCGGCTATGATAGGCTATGTTTTCTCTGTCGATAAATTAGCCATTGCTGTAGAAAAAGAAAAACCTCTTATTCACGAAGTTTTAGCAAGTTTATCAGATTTTGTTATCTATTTAGATGATACTTACAAAGATTATTGCTTTATCGATGAGCATACATTCCTTACTTTCAAGTCGTTTGATAGTCCTACTCAAACTTCCAATTTATTACAAAAAGTAACTTACTATTATCAAAATAAGAATAAATATTTAGAAAATAAATTTGCCTCCTTACTCTCTCAAATAGAGCATCATACGCATAACTTAACAGAAATCATCAAAAATCCTTATATCCAAGAAGGTAACTTGCCCAACTCTTTGATGATGATTACAGAAACTCTTTCAAGGGTTATTGATATTAGTAGAGTAAGTGTATGGAAATACAGAAAAGATGGCGACTATATAGAATGTCTGGATTTGTATGAAAAGCTCTATAACAAACATTCTAAGGGAGTTATGTTATATAAAAAAGATTTTCCTGCTTACTTTAGCGCATTAGAAACAGAAACAACCATTAATGC
>JALOMS010000466.1 GCA_025455345.1 Thermoflexibacter sp.
CTTGGGGTTGAACTTTCGCATGGTTTATACGGGAGGGTTTCGTTATACGCCGATTGATTTGGAAGCGTCCAAAAGAGCCAATAGGGAAATCGTTTTTGCTAATCGCATTAATGAAGCACAAATTCCGCATTATTTTCGTATGGATTTGAGACTTAGTTGGAAAAAAGACAAGCTAAACTATTCGCGAACCTTTGCCATAGATATACAAAATCTAAGCAATCGTGCTAATATTTTTAGATTGTATTATGACAATGCTATCAAAGACATTAACAGAGAATATCAGTTTCCTATTCTGCCATATTTGTTGTATAAGATTGATTTTTAGCCTGAATAAGTGAGCAAATTAAATTGACAGTGTAATGTACTTCAGGGTACAAGTATTTGATAATGAACTAAACACGCTAAAGCGTATTTTACTATAAAAATGCATACTTAATTATTCGGAAATAAAAAGAGTTTGGAAAACCCCTAAAGTCTTCCAAACTCTTTACAAAGAAGTAAGATAATTTTTATTTTACAAAAGTCATATTCAAAGTTAATTCTACATCATCATAAATCAACTTATCACCAAGATTTTCAAATATTTTTCCAGAACGGAACTCTATTTTCCAAAGTGTGCGGTCAAAAGTAAGTTTGGCTGCTGCAGTGATTTTTTTGCCGTTGCCACTTGTTTTAGCATCAAAAGTTACCGAATTGGTAATTCCTTTGATAGTCAAATCTCCAGAGAGGTTATAAGTATCATCATTGCCCTTTTTGCCAGTATATTCTACTTTCTTAATCACAAATTTGGCAGTTGGGTTTTTAGCAACAGAGAAAAAGTCATCAGATTTTAAGTGTCCGACTAATTTCCCATTCATGCCTGCATCTTTGATGTCTTCACAATTGATAGATTCCATATCCATTGTAAATTCTCCACCTGTAATTTTGCCTTTTTCTACTGAAATAAAACCTTCTTTAAGGTTTACATAACCATTGTGCTGACCTGTAACTTTTTTTGCAAACCAGCCTATTTTGCTTTCTTTGACATCTGCTTTATAGGTATCTGCTTTGAACGTAGTAAAAGCAAATACTGTCAGAAGAACAACTGCGCCGATAATTGAGGATAAAAATCGTTTCATGGAATTTAAAAAAATTAATGTTTAAAATGAATTGAAAATAATAATTAATAAGCTATTTCTATTTAGTCTAATTTTAATGTTGTAACACGCTTTATGGTAAAAATGTTTAAAATAATGCCAAAGTTCCAATATGTGAAAGCATTTATCATTAATTAACATCGTATCTGAAAATGCGTTATTTGCAGTTACTAAAGAAGTGCTGAGTATAGAATCCAAAATATTTTCCTTAGTCCAGTTTGATATTTTTTTGCTCAATAAATTCCTTGAAAGATTTTCGGTAGCCATCGCTAATAGGTAGGAAAACTTTACCTACTTGGACTTTTTCCTTTTCTATGGCATCTATTGCCTCCAAAGAAACGATATAAGAGTTATGTATTCTTACAAACTGATGATTGGGTAGCTGTTCTTCCAAGTTTTTCATTCTCTGAAGACTTACTACCTTTTGTTGGGGGGTATGGATAATTACATAATCCTTCAACCCTTCTATGTATAAAATGTCTTGCAGGCGAATCTTCACCAATTTAGTACCGTCTTTGACAAATACAAAATTAGGAGATGGCTCATATTCAGCATTTTTATTGATATTTTCTTCTGTTTCTACGGCTTTGGAGCTAAGGCGTTGGGCTACTTTTTCTACGGATTTGAGGAATCTTTCCAGCGTAATAGGCTTTAGCAGGTAATCTACCACGTCCAACTCGTAACCTTCTAAGGCATACTCGGAATAGGCTGTGGTAAAGATAACCAAAGGTTTGCTTGTCAAGATTTTTAAAAGATTTACACCTGTGATTTCTGGCATTTGAATATCTAAAAATAGCAAATCAATGGAATTTTCTCGCAAAAACTCTATCGCAGACAAGGGATTAGAAAAAGTATTAACCAATTGTAAATAAGGAACTTTTTTGATGTATTGTTCCAATAAATTGCGAGCCAATGGCTCATCTTCTACAATAATACAAGTGATATTCATACTAATTTAAGTCTAATGCAAGTTTGACAGCATAATAGTTAGTTTCATTTTTTACATGAAGCTGATAGTGATTTGGGTAGCTTAGCTCTAATCTCCTTTTTACATTTTGCAGACCTATGCCCGATTTTTCTATAATATTGGCTGTGGGCAATTTGCTATTCTCAACAGTGTATATACACTTTGTGGGTTGTCCACCAATGTCCTGTATTTCTATCTTGACTTTTACCCAAGCCTCAGCAAAGTTGTTCCCTACGCCATGCTTAAAGGCATTTTCCAAAAATGTAATCAAAACTAAAGGTACAATCTGCACATTACTGACATGACCTATGATTTCCAAATTAATAGGGACTTGCTCATTTAGGCGCAATTTTTCTAAGCTGATATAATTCTCCATATACTCTATTTCCTTGCTTAACAGCACTTTGTGATGATTGGATTCATAAATCATGTAGCGCATCATTTGAGAAAGTTTGGCGATGACTTCCGTAGTATTGGGGGATTGGGTAAATGCCAAATAATACAAATTATTCAAGGTGTTGAACAAAAAATGAGGGTTGATTTGTGCTTTGAGAAATCTTAGTTCGGAAACCAACTTTTCATTTTCTATTTCTTTCTTTTTTGCTTCTAACTCAAACCATTGTTCTAAGAACTTCAACATGGCTACAAAAACGACAATAAAAAAGGTATTAAAGGCGTGTTGGAGGGCGAAACGAAAGGAATAAAAATAATGAGCTTCTTTGGAGTAAGTATAGCCGTCGGCGTGAAATCTTTTGACATGAACATAGATAATGATAATCATTACAAAAATGGAAAAAAACTCTAAAAGATATTTTTTGGAGTTTCTCTGCACTAAGAAACGTGGCAGTAAATAAAAATAATTGAGGTATGAAATAAATAAGATAAAGGATATGTGCAAGATAGCTATGGTCAATGACTTTATTAAATCTACCTCTTCTCCGCGCCTTGGGGAGCTAACTTGATAAAAGAAAAAAGAAAAATACAAACACCAAAAAGATAGGTGTATAAGTAAAATTCTATTTTTTTGAATAAATGATTGCATTACAAATAAAGGATTTCTTGGACTATTGGGTAATAATAAGTCTTAAAATTAGCGATAAATGACCTATTTTACGAATTTTAGTACGCCTTTTAGACAGTTAGGCATTTTTAATCGACTAATTTGATTTTTTTTTTTAACTTGCTTTCACATAGACAACCCATGGAAAGAAATTATTGTATAGTAGATAAAACTAACAATTCAGATGAGAAAGATATTTTTTTTAATTACTAACGTACTTTTTATTATTGTTTTCCTTAACAATTATATATCTCACACCTTTGCACAGGGCTGTAGTGATGCGGGTTTTTGTACGATGGGAGCGATGAAGCCCAATCAATCTTTTAACAGAAAATTGGACATACGCCTCCAATCCTTAGAAATAAGTCAAGGATATGGATTTGCCAGATTTGGTACGCATATCTGGGCAACTACCTTAGATGCTAACTTCAGCTTTAATTCCAAGACAATGTTTCAGGTGAAGCTACCTTATATGTTTACTTCGGGCAGGCTTGGGGATACGAATGGGATTAGCGATATTTCTCTGAGTCTGAGCCGCAATGTATTCAATAATGAGCAATATCAGATAGGGATTACCTTAGGTACAAAAATCCCTACCAATAGGGGCGACTTGGCAAACAAAGATACGGGCGCGCCCTTACCAATGTATTACCAAACAAGCTTAGGCACGTATGATTTTATTTTTGGGGCTTCGTTGATTAGCAGAAATTGGCTCTTTGCGTTGGGGTATCAGCAGGCTCTAAATGCCAATAACAATCAGTTTATCAGAAATCTACAAGCCTCCGATGATGGTAATTTTGCAATTATTCCAGAAGCAACATTATTATATCCGCCAGGTAATCAAATCATTAGAGGCAAAGATATTATGGTGCGTGTCGAGCGTAACTTTCGCTTTGCACGGTTCAATTTTTTTGTAGGCATACTGCCTATTTATCGATTTACCAAAGACAGTATTGTACTTCCTACTACGGGTAAGAGAGTAGAGGTCTTGGGCAGTGATGGGCTTGCTTTTAATGTACTTGTAGGCTTTGGTTATCAGTTTTCTACTAAGTCAGGAATCAAATTTTTGTATGGGAAGAAAGAATTAGATGGGATTTCAAGACCTAAAAATCCCGATGGATTATCTCGCGAGTGGGTAGTTTCCGTAGGGTATTTATTTCGTTTTTGAGTAAATCTATATTTTACAAGTAAAATACGCTTTAGCGTGTTCTGCTCATTATCAGGCACTTGAAATACCATGAGTATTTCAGCAAAAATAAAAGCTCTTTAAATTTTCATAAGTGTTTGAAAATCAATTATCGGAC
>JALOMS010000467.1 GCA_025455345.1 Thermoflexibacter sp.
ATTTACTAGAAAATCAAATCTTTCTACACCCCAAATAGATTTTAGGGCATTAGAAACTGCTTGTAAGAAATCATCAAAAGAGCTGAGATTACCTATATCTAAGGGCAAAGCAACGGCTTTTCCTCCTAATTTTGTTATTTCATTAACGACTTCTTGAGCTTCTACTTGTTTTTCACGATAGGTCAATATGACTCCAATCTGTTTTTTAGCAAGTGCCAATGCCATATTTTTGCCTAAACCTCGACTTCCTCCTGTTACTAATGCGATTTTATTTTTTGTTTCCATGATTTTAAATTTATTTCTTTAGAAAATGATGTTACAAAATTAATCTATGGAAACCAGCTATATTAGGTACAATTCAAAGCCTTTTGGGTAAAGATTAAATGATGACGTTTTTTTTAAAACTACTTGGTGAAATTCCTGTGTGTTTTTTAAAGAATTTGGCAAAATGTGTGGCATCTGCAAAGCCTAACATATACGCAACTTCAGAAATATTTTTCTCACTTTGTAATAGTGCTTGTGCTTCTGAAAGAGTGCGTTCGTGAATCCAAACAGAAGCCGACTTTCCTGTTTCTTCTTTGACCAGATTGGTAAGATAGTTAGGGTGAATATTCAATTGATGAGCAAACTCTTTGACAGAGAAGATTTTGTCTGCTTTTGAAAGTGCTAATTGTCTAAAATTCTCATTGAGTAAATTCTTAAACTCACTTACTAAAGTAGCACTGCGATTAGGCGGTTTGATAATTGCTTTATGAGAAAATAGGAGTTCTTTGGTTTTGAGGAGTAAGATGGATAGCTGATGCGTAAGGATGGCATTTTTGTAAAAGGAAGTGCCATTGTATTCTTTGAGCATCTGCTCGAAAATAAGTGAAACCTCCTCAGAGGTAGCTTTATTGAGGTACATTACGGGAGTGGTTTCATGTACTAAGAAAGGAAAAAGCTGAAAAAAATCTCCAGTAAAGTGTTGCTTTACAAACTTTTCAGAGAAAGTAAGCATGTAACCTTCCATCAACTCTTGCATTTGAAAAGATTTTAAATGTCCTGGGTTAGTGAAATAGAAAGAATCTTTGCCTAAGTCAAAAGTTTGTCTATCAATACTATATTTCCCTTTTCCTTTGGTAATAAGCAAAAACGTGTAATAATTGGTGCGAAACCAAGGGGATTGGAGTAGTTTGTCCCCATGTAAACCTTTTAATAGATGAACCGTCAATTCTGTATCTTGCGACAAAGGCAAGCCAATGGATTTGAAAAATTCTTGTAGTGTGTGGTAAATCTTTCCCATTTTATGTATTTCTATTCATTCTATTTGTTAGATTCTAATGCCTACCATAAGAATATCGTCGCGTTGTTCTGTTTCTTGGTTATAATTTTCTAAATCTTGTAGCAATATCGCTTTCTGTGCATGACAAGGCAGATAAGTTACTTGCTGTAAAATATGAGTCAAGCGTTTGCTACCATAGCGAACCCTTTCAGGATTAATAGTATCTACCCATCCATCTGAAGTGAGGTAAAGCATGGACTTTTCTTTAGGCAATCGGAATTCGTGCTGTTTGTATTGATAAACTTCGAGATGCCTTTTTCCAATGGAGAATCTATCTCCTTGTATTTTGTGTAGTTGGGTATCGAAATAATATAAAGGTCTTCTTGCTCCACTGTATTTAATAAGTATTTCTTGACTATTTATTGATTCTATGCTACACAGCCCTATATCCATACCATCTTCGAAACCGTGTGTACGTCTATTAAATGATTCTACTAAATTGATATTTAGCTCTGTAAGTATTTTAGATGGCTCATAAATCTGCTTAGTTTCTATAATTTCTTTGAGTAGGGTACTGCCTATCATGCTCATCATTGCGCCGGGGACTCCATGTCCAGTACAATCTACTACGGCTAAAAATTTCTTTGTTGTTAGTTGCTTGTTGTTGGGGTTTGCCGTTGCGATTGTTGGTTGTTTCATTTCATTCCTAATTTCTGTATTCATTCCAGAAGGTTCGCTGCGCGATTCCAGATTAGGCTGTTCATTTTGTATTTCATTGGTCATTGACAATTGCTCATTGTTAATTGTATTCATTCCTAATTCCAGATTTTTTGATTCCAGACGGTTCGCCGCGCGATTCTGTATTTCAAAGTACCAATAAAAATCACCACTGACGACATCTTTGGGTTTATAAATGACAAAGTGTTCGGAGAAAGCTGTTTGTAATATATTTTCATGTGGAAGAATAGATTGTTGTATGCGTTCTGCGTATCGGATACTATCATTGACTTTTGTATTTTGCTTGTGTAATTCTTGAAAAGCAAACTCTAACTTTTCTTTTTGAGTTCTTAATTCTTCTTGATTCATTTCTAATTCTTCCATATTTTGGCGTAGCTCTTCCTCGTTAGCTAATAGCTCTTCATTCTTGGTTTTGATTTCACGATTAGCAAATTCCAATTCATTTCTCTTTTTTGCAATTTCTTCTGTACGCTCTAATACTTGCCTTTCTAATTTGAGATTTTGTTTTTTTAAGAAGCGCGTCCGTATTTTATAAATATTGAAGGTAGAAAGTCCAAGTAAAAAGACCACTGCTATTCTAAACCACCAAGTTTCCCACCAAGGAGGTAAAATAAGAATTTTTAGACTAATGCCTGCGCTGTGCCAAAGACCGTCATTATTACTTGCTTTTACTTGGAATGTGTATGTTCCAGCATCCAAGTTTGTATAAGTAGCACTGCGTTGTGTACCTACATAATTCCACTCTTTCTCGAATCCTTCTAATTTGTAAGCATATTGATTTTTACTACTTTGAGTAAAGCTAAGAGCCACAAAATCAATAGTAAATACAGATTTTTCGTGTGTGAGGGTGATTTCTTTTGTTTGCCATATACTATTCTTTAGCAAAGAATCATATTCTCCTATTTGTACTGATTTGTTGAAAAGTTTGAGGTCAGTAAGTACGATAGTAGGAATTTCTGGATTGTCTTTTATTTGAGAAGGGAGAAAGCGATTAGCCCCTTTAACGCCTCCAAAATACAAAAAACCTTTGTCATCTTTATAAAAAGAGCGTGGTTTGAATTGCTTGCTTTGTAGCCCGTCGCTCTCATCATAGTTTCGGAATTTATTAGTTTGGGTGTTAAGTACGGATATTCCTTTATTGGAGCTTACCCATATATTGTTTTGCTCATCTACCAAAACACCATTGAGAACATCATTTTTCAAACCATTAGAAAGACCATAGTGGGAAAATTCTCCTATCGCTCTCATGCAATCCAAACCTTTTTGGGTAGCTATCCATAAGTTGCCATATTTGTCTTCATCTATTCCATTAATGTTATTGTGAATGAGTGATTTAGATTTTGTTGAGTCATTTTGGAAGCGCGTAAATTTTTTATTTTGTGTATCAAATAAGTTCAACCCATTGTTAGTGCCTATCCATACTCTCTTTTGGCTATCCTCAAAAATAGCGGTGATAAAATTCTCAGTGATAGACGCAGGGTTGCCCCTATCCATGCGGAAGGATAGAAACTCACTTGGCTTTTCTATGTCTATGATAGACAAGCCATTAAAAGTTCCTATGAATAAGGTATTTGAATATTTACTTTGTAATAAATAACTGATAGAATTATTGGCAAGTGAATGAGGAAAAGCATTTGCATCATAAAATCGGATAAAATCGTTTGTGTCCTCACTGAAGAGGTTGAGTCCCCCAATCCATGTACCTATCCAAATTCGTCCTTTTTTATCTTCTACGACGGCAAGTATAGGGTTGGAGCCGAGACTTTTTGGATTTTTAGGGTCATGTTCATAGTAAGTAATGCGTCCATCTTTGTCTATTCTTACCAATCCTCCCTCCGTACCAAGCCATGTTCGGTCTTTACTATCTTTCAATAAAGCATTGACTACTTTATTTTTCAGAGGGACATCTATTTTTGGGAATTTTTCTTCTCGTTTATCCCAAATATTCACTCCATTGGAGTAAGTCCCCGCCCACATTCTACCTTGCTTATCTCTATAAATACTCCAAATAGAGTTGTCATTCAAGCTATTGGGGTTATTAGGGTTACTTTTGAGATGACTGAAGGTTTTTGTTTTTTTATCAAAAATACTAATACCTATGTTTTCCGTAGCAAGCCATAAATTGTCCTCGTTTACCTGCATGGCAAGTAATCGATTGGAAGATATACTTTGAGGGTTATTCGCGTCATTTTTATAAAAAGTAAATGTTTCATTATTAGTATCAAAAAGGGTAAGTCCACCTTCTTTGGTTGCTATCCACAGCGAACCATCAGTATCTAAGTACATTCCTTGGAAGAGGACTTTAGCCAATTCTAATTTCCCATCTATTTCTGCGGGATAGGTTTTAATCTGTTTAGTATTTATATTAACACTGATAAGCCCCTTAGCCCAATCTCCAATATAAAATTTACCATTCCCTTGATAGATGATATGATTAAATTGATAGTCT
>JALOMS010000468.1 GCA_025455345.1 Thermoflexibacter sp.
ATAACACTTAATTATGAAGTCCCATAGGGACGAAACTAATACCTTCTAAGTTAGTAAGTTACGCCTCCTCAATGGAATTGCTACGAGGCTTTGCATAAGAGCTTAGTAAGATAGTTTTACAAAACGCAAGTTCCTAACGGAACTGAATACAAAAAACTTTTATTTTTGTTGAAATACTTAATGTGATTTAATTAATAAAAAAACAAGAAAAGCCCAAGTAAATATTACTTGGAAGCCCACAAGATTTGGGCAAAGAGGAAATATGAAAGGATTACAAGACCATGTTTTTTAAACAATTTTAAAGGAAATGACTTTGTTGGCTTTTTACTTTCTTAACAACGGAAAAAAGGAATAAAAGTTGCGCCTATTTTTCCCCGCAATGCTTGCAGATGATTGACCTTTATTTGTTAAAACATTTTAAAAAAAAATAAGTTATTGATAATAAGTGCAAATGAGCATTATTTTTTAATCTGAATCACTTGACCAAAGAAACAGCACATATTGATTTGCTTTTCCAAAAAGTATTACAAAACGGAGATTATAAGGCATTTGAAACTATTTTTCATGACTTTTATTCTCCTCTGTGTCATTTTGCAGTCAAAATAATAGAAAAACCAGAGGAAGCAGAGGAGATAGTAGGAGATGTTTTTTTTAAAATATGGAAAAATCGCCAATCTATCCAACTTACAGGCTCACTTTCTTCTTATCTTTTCACCGCAGTCAAAAATCAATGTATAGACTATTTAAGAGTTAAAAAGCCTCATTTTAAAGAGATTACCAATCATTTGGCTCTTGCCCAAGAAGAAAATCCTGAAAAAATACTTATCTATGACGAGTTGGTAGGGAGGATAGAAGACGCAATAGAAAACCTGCCAGAACAGTGCAAGACTATTTTCCGACTAAGCCGCGACCAAGGGCTTAAATACCAAGAAATTGCAACGCTACTTGGCATTTCCAACAAAACCGTAGAAACACAAATGGGCAGGGCATTAAAATATTTGAGGAGTGTTTTTTCAGAAGTTATTATTTCTATGCTATTCTTAATCAATTGTTTATAGTATCATTTCCCAATTACTTATAATCGCATTAAATGTGATTCTGTATTTGTCTGTACCAATTCTCTTTTCTCCTACTTTTAAAATCAAATTTTTTTTTGCCCTTTGTAGGGGTAAGTTTTGCAAATCTCGTCTTACTAATCAAAAGCAAAATTCATCAATAAAAATACATCATGGAAACGAATTGGGAACTGATTGCGAAGTGCCTTTCGGGAGAGGCAAGCCAAGAGGAACAAGACCTGCTTGCAAATTGGCGCAGTCAAGATATTGAAAATGAGAAAACTTATCAGGAAATGTATCAGATTTGGCATAGTAAAAAACAAAGCAATGATGTTTTTGACAGCCACGCCGCTTTCAAGAAACTCACGCACCGTATTCAGTCGGAGTCATCGCTTACGGTAAGCCATAAGTCTGCACAATCCTCTGATAAAAAGGCGATTACATTCAAGAAATATTACCAATTTGCCGCCGCAGTAGTTGGCATTATGCTGATTGCTACGGGTATTTGGTGGAGAGTAAATCAATCTTTGCCAGCGCAAAACCAAACTATAATAGCCAAAAAAATAGAAATCATAGAGAAGGTAAATCCCAAAGGGCAGAAGTTGCAATTGCGCCTTCCTGACAACTCCCGCGTGTGGCTTAATTCAGAAAGCAAGATTAGTTATCCTTCTCATTTTGAGGGAGATAAAAGGGAAATTGTTTTAGAAGGAGAAGCCTTTTTTGAGGTAGCGCACAATCCTCAAAAACCTTTTGTCATCAAAACTCCTAATGCAAAAGTCCAAGTGTTAGGAACATCTTTTAACGTAAGGGCATATTCGGACGAGAAGAATATTGAAACAGTGGTAGTTACAGGAAAAGTTAAAATGACGGAAAGTAGCCAAGAAGAAAACTTTACAGAACTAACACCTAATGAGAAGGGAACGCTCTCTTTGCAAAACAGTAAAATAGACAAAAAGAAGGTGAAAGCAGAGGACTATATTGCTTGGAAAGATGGGGTTTTAAGGTTTAAAAATGAAAGTTTGTCGCAGATAATCAAACAGTTAGAGCGTTGGTATGGAGTTACTATTACCATTACTAATCCCATAGTTTTAGACTGCCACCTCACAGGCGATTTCAAAAACGAATCTCTGGAAACTATCCTGATTTACATGGAAAAAGCGATTGGGATTCAGTTTGAAATCAATCAAAAGGAAATTAAAATCAAGGGACGAGGCTGTAAATAAAAGAATTGTCCTTTAAAATAAATGTAAATTACTTATTATAAGCTAATTAAAATAATATGAAAATGAAAATTACACATCTACAAAATACAGCAAAACGATGGAGGCAGTTTGCCTTTTTATTGAGTTTTTTTGCTTGTATCCAAGTGAGCGTAGCACAACACGCCCAAGTAATGCGCGAAACTATTTCTCTAAAATTTGAGAATCAAACCATTGCTTATGCCTTAAAACAGATTGAGAAAAAAACACCTTACCGATTTGTGTATAGCACAGACGAGATTAATGCGGATAGGCTCATTTCTATCAATGTGCAAGATGAGGAACTGAAAAAAGTATTAGAAACTATTTTTGCCGAAGAGGGCGCAATTATTCATCAGGCAGGTAACAAGCTCATTATCAGTAAATACATAGAAATAGAAAAGCCTACCTCTAAGCAAGAACGCAAACCACTTGCCTTTGGAACAGTCAAAGGTAAGGTCGTAGATTTTGCAACCAACGAGCCGCTCCCTGGGGCTACGGTCATTCTCAAAGGCACAAGTAAAGGCGGCGCAACCGACATCAAAGGCGAATTTCAAATCAACTTAGTACCAGAAGGAAAGCAAACTTTCATCATCAGTTATTTAGGTTATGTTGCCGCAGAGCAAGTGATTGATATTGAAGCGAATAAAGTAAATATTTTAAATGTAAAATTGGCAAATGACGATAAAATGTTGGGCGAGGTCATAGTGAAAGGCAACCAAGAAGGGCAAGAAAAAGCATTGAACCAACAGAAAACGGCAGACAACATCAAAAACGTAATTTCAGCAGACTTGATAGGTCGTTTTCCTGACTTGAACGTAGCAGAGGCTTTGCAAAGAGTCCCAGGCATTAATATAGAAAGAGATAGAGGCGAAGGTGGGGAGGTGCAGATGAGAGGCGCACCACCTTCATTCACCACTGTAAACGTCAATGGGGAGCAAATCCCTGGTTCTCAATCAGAAGGGCAACGCAACCAAGAACTTTCCGTTATTCCTGTCGACCAACTTTCTTCCATTGAAGTAACCAAAGCAATTACCCCCGACATGGACGGTGATAACATAGGCGGAACGGTGGATTTGAAAACACCTACTGCCAAAGACCTCAAACTCAAAGGGAAAGTAGAATTAGGCGGTGGTTACAACAACATTATTCAGCGATTAAACGCCATAGGAAGGGTAAGTTTTAACCAGCGTTTTTTTGCTACGGACAAGATAACTGATGGAAAATTAGGCATTAACATCGGAGGTAGCTATTTCGCCACAGACAACGGCAGGGACAGAACCCAATACAGCTACCCCGCTAACTATACCAATGCTACTGACGGCAGGCAGTACGTACTTCCTGTTTATTACCGCTTGCGAGATTTGGAAAACATACGCACACGCACAGGCTTTTCTGCCACTACTGATTACAAGTTCAATGAGAAGAATCGCCTCACTTTCAACTATATGTATAGCCGTAGGTTTGACAGCGACAACGAAAAAAGAGCGCAATTTGACTTTAACAGAGGTACGCCAACCGCCCCACAGTGGGAAATAGAATCGGGCATGGAACGTCCTAACATCAATCGCTCCACTACTGTTCGCCGCTTTATCAATCCACGCACTTTTGATGTACGTACCAATACTTTTACCTTAGACGGCGTTCACCAACTCAAAAACTTGATTGTTGATTATACTTTATTTATGTCTTCTGCAAAAAACGAAGACAATAAAGGGCGTTCTTACGATTTTAGAA
Source organism: Thermoflexibacter sp. (assembly GCA_025455345.1). Taxonomy (GTDB): domain Bacteria; phylum Bacteroidota; class Bacteroidia; order Cytophagales; family Thermoflexibacteraceae; genus Thermoflexibacter. The sequence continues at coordinate 4,031 of JALOMS010000468.1, forward strand.
CGGGTGTTTTGCAGTCAAGATTGGTAGATTACGGTTCGGACTACCTAAATGTAGTAGCGCGAAATCCAGAAACAGATATTAATAGTCCCTTCATTGTCAATTCTTTCCGTAGTTATAGCGATAGAAATACGATTGTAAATGCACAAAATAGAGCCGCAAAAATTAACTTTACACTTCCTTTCCAACTCAAAGAAAATAACGGTATTTTTAAGTTTGGGACGAAGTATCGCAACATGACAAGCAATCGCCGCATAGACTTTGATGAAAGGGATTTTATCAATGACGGTACTATCAATACTGCCAGCTTGTTCCCCTCTGTACTTAGCTCCACAGAAGACCAGCAGTTTCTAAGAGGCAGGGTGCGTTTTGGTCCTACGATTGACCCAAGTGCGGCAGACCGATTCATAGA
>JALOMS010000469.1 GCA_025455345.1 Thermoflexibacter sp.
TTGATAGACAGCAGATTAGGTAAAAAGATAGAAGGAATCAGCAAGGAAAAGAAAATCAATAAAATAGTAATTTGATGACCTAAATAGCTCATAGATTTTGGAATATCTTTGCCAAAATAATATATCGCAAATATTACTTGGAACGCCCAATAAATCCAGTAAGTTAAGAATTGTCCAAAGGAATAAGCAAAATAACCAACCACATACATCATTACCAATATATACAAAGCCCTATATTTCAAATGAAAATCTGGGTTACAAGAATACTCGTTCTGTACTGACGAGGGAGCTATCACTTTGCGGTTATATGAAATAAAATAGTACAATTGTTTCATTATCAATACAAACCAATTTTGCCTAAAAAGTATCTGAAGAAAAGGTAAACGATTGGAGAGAATATAAAACAAACTTTCTAATCCGTATCTAACTTCTTGTTTCTCTGTATCTATCAAAGCGATTTCGTGTCTTGCTCTATCTTTGTCTATAGCTATATCGCATTTGAAATCTTTCAAATCAGCATATCTAAAGCGACCGTCCTTGTCCAACAAATCAAACTTAATAAAAGCTCCCGTATAGACGGCGCACATTGGACATTCATGGTCATAAATGATAACATTATTTTTTAACATGATTTTATTTGGTTTAAATATTTTACAGAAATTTCGGCACATCAAACTTATTGGTGAGGATTTGACGACGCATAATTGCTGTGCGTTTATATCGCAGGGAGTGCAAAAATCACTGCTCCAAAAACAAAAAAAGAAAGAAGTATTAGATTGATAGATAAGGGGTTGTATTTCCAAAATACAAACTGTTCGATAGTCCTCCCTATCCAAAATAAGCTCATTCCTATCAGTGTTGCTTTGCCAAGATTTGTAAGAAACAAGTCCTCTGTGAAGTAAAAGCAGATGAAAGTGGAAAATAGGAAAACATGAATAATCCGTAGATTTAGGATTTGTATAATTTCTCTTGTTGGCGCACTACTTTTTTTGAGGTCTTTTTCCCAATGAAAAATCTTCCAAAATAAAATGTGGAAAATAGCAAGGAACAAGCTATGTATGCCACATAAATAGATGATAATTTCTTTATCCATAGGTTAATTATTTTAAAAATTGTATTTTCAGAATTTATTGAAAATTTTTATATAATTATACGTTTGCGCTGAAGCAAGGTTTCAGATAAGCAAAAAAATTTATTTGAGTAATAGACAGACAGAGAAAAATGTCTTGTAATAATACTGATAGTGAGCTTTTTGCAAATGTATTTTGTGTATTTCTTGGATTTTATAATTGGAAGCCTATCACCAAAATATCGTCAATTTGCTTGTGTTCTTTACCTTTCCATTCTTCTATGGTATCATTGAGGATACGTTTTTGGTCTTGCATAGGAGCTGTATGAATATTCGATAGGAGTTCTCTGAATCGCTTTACCATGAATTTTTTTCCTTGTGAGCCTCCAAATTGGTCTTGGAAACCATCAGAATATAAGTACAACAAGGTTGGTTCTGAAATATCAATGATGTGTTTGGTGAATTGATAATCACTTGTTCCTTCTCCACCGATTGCTCTTTTATCTGCCTTTATTTCTCTTAATTCACCTCTTTGTATGATACAAATTGGGTTCATCGCTCCAGCAAATTCTACTTTTTTAGAGAATTTGTCGATGATGCAGAGGGACATATCCATGCCATCTTTGGCATCGCTTTCGCCCTTGCGAAGAGATTGTTTTATGCCTCTGTCTAACTCTGATAAAATAAGGTCAGGGGAGATAATTCCTTTCTCCAGAATGATTTGATTGAGCAAAGAATCTCCAATCATGCTCATAAACGCACCAGGAACTCCATGCCCCGTACAATCTACCGCCGCTATCACGCTGTGCTGCTCAGATAGGGGAGCAAACCAATAAAAATCGCCGCTTACAATATCTCTGGGCTTGTACAACACAAAAGACTGAGGATGATGTTGTTGTATTATCCCAATAGGTGGCAAAATAGCTTCTTGGATTCTCTTGGCATAGGTGATGCTTGCCTTGATATTGGTATATGCTAAATCCAATTCTCCTGTCTTAAGAGCTAAAGTATCTCTTTGGGACTTCAATTCCTCTTGTGTCTGTTCTAACTCTACATTTTTGACCTCAATCTCATCTTTTTGTTGGGCGAGTAGTTTATTCTTTTTACGAACATTGATAAGCGCGTACAAGGCGATTAGAGAAGAAATAAAAATAAAAATTAATACCGCATATAAGAACTTATTTTCTTCTTCTTGTTGCTGAGATTCTAAGGATTGAATTCTTTTATCTTGTTCTAATTGTGTAATTTGCCTTTGTTTTTCTTTTTCAATAGCCTTACTTTTTTCTATTTCCAAGTCTTTCTTTACCCTGTCTTTTTCTAATTCTGTTATTGCCAATTCATTTTTTTCTGCTTGTCTTTGCTGTTTTAATATTTCGAGTTGTTTTAGGGCAAGAGCGGCATTGGCTTGGGCTTGTTGTTTTTCTCTTTTTCCTTTTTCCTCCTCCGCCCGCAATCTTTCTGTTTCTCTTTCCATTGCTAACTTTTGCTTTTCTACTTCATCTTTGACTTGTTGGATTTCCGCTTTGCGGGCTTCTTCGCTTGCTATGTCATCACTAATATTTTTCTCATTTCTTTCTACCAAAAACTGCTGTTGCAATAGCTCTTGTTGTGCAATTCGTTCTGTTAATTCCAAAGAATCGCGAATAGATGCATATTTTTTATAATAAGAAAGTGCGTTTTGGAAATCTTCTTTTGCTTGTAAAATATTAGATTTTGTTTCATAAACTGCCTGTAAAAGAACGGGGTGATTGAGCTTTTCAGCTATATTTACAGATACTTCATTGTAGCTTTCTGCATTGTAAAGGTCTTTGCTATTTAGATAGACTATGGCTATTAAGTCTTGTATCTTGCATATTTCTAATTCATTTTTCTGCTTTTGAGCTATTTGTAGGGCTTGCAATAGATTATCAATAGCTTCTGTATAGTTTCCAATGTTTTGATTGACAACGCCTATATTTATTAGCGTAATTGCTTGTTCTTTAAGGCTTTCTTTGCGTTTTTTTTGGAGAGAGAGAGTTTGATTGAGATAATCTAAGGCTTTGTTGTAGTTTTTCAAATAGCGATAGACATAGCCGATGTTATTCAGGGCTATCAACTCCTCATAGCTATCTTTGGATTGGCGAGCCAAGTTCAAAATTTCCAAATTATTTTCTAATGCTTTGTCATATTGATTGAGTTTTTTGTACGCACTTACGATTTGTTGTAAGTTTCTGATAATAGCCCTGTGCTGATTCTCTGCTTTATATGTTTGCAATGCTTTATTGTAATACCCAATCGCTTCTTGGTATTTTTTTGAGTCCAATAATTCATTGGCAATTAGTTCGTTAGTATTTGCTTTTTCTTCTAAATCATTAGATTTTTTAAAATACGTCAAAGCATTTTCGTGAAGATTTCCTTCCTCATAGATTTGTCCTATTTCAATGTATAAAGGCACTAATTTTTCTTTGATTTGTGGACGTTTTTCTTGCTCTTTTTCCAAGATTTTCATTGCTTGCAGGTAATTCCTAAGAGCATTAGGTCGGTCTTTTTGGGCTTTTGCCGCGCGAGCGATTTGCAATAAGCTATCCGTATTTTGACTCAAAATAGGATTGGCTATTGATAAAAATATCAATAGGAAATAGAAGAAAATAGAGCAATTGTAATATTTTGTCATTCAATTTTAAAAGAAACACCTATCTGTATATTTCTGAGCAACTGCGGAGTATATATCAAATCCACATCAAAGCCAGTAGCGTTCAGTCCTCCATAATGCTCATTAAACACATTTAAAACACGCAAATAGGCACTTAGGTTTTTGTTAAAAGTATATCTTCCTGTAAAATCTAACGTGTAATAACCTTTTATCACGGCTCTCTGGAGTTCGGCGAAATCAAAACCAATGGGCAAAAATTTTCTATACCAGCTACTCATCATGACATTGTCAAAATTCAGGTATAAATTTTTGATAGGCGAAAAAGAAATATTCCATTGTAGGGTATGTCTTGGCACCTGGCGATAATCTTCCAAACTTCCTTGATTTTCTGAAAATTGCTCAGTCCCGATTTGTAAAGCATAAGAAAAATTGGTACTTAACCCAATACTTGGAACGATATTCTTGGCACGGAATACCGTTTGGATTCCACTCAAGACAGCAACGGTCGTAGAATCATTAAAATAAGCCCTTACTAAACCTCCATTGTTATCTTGATTGGCTAAGGGATAGATGCTTTTATCTATTGGGACATTGGTAGCGATAATCAAATTTTGAATAACATTACCGAAATAAAATACATCTAAGTGTAGATTAGTATTCAAGTTAAACCTCATGCCTAATTCACTTGCGTTTAGATTTTCTGGTTGGAGATTAGGACTTGGGATAACTTGGTAATT
>JALOMS010000470.1 GCA_025455345.1 Thermoflexibacter sp.
ATCAAAAAAGACATACCCAGTGAGTATGTCCTTTAATAATCCTACAAATCTTATGAAAACTTACTATTATTTTTATTTTTCTTTGTGTCCAATGATTTTATTTTTTGTTGATGCTGTTTTATTTTCCTTCTTTTGCTCCCCACCCATATCTACAATAGCACCAATGATAGAATACGATTTTTTTACTGAGTCCATACTTTTTGAGAAATTAATCATTTTTGTTAAATTTAAAATTTTCAGATTTACTTTTGTTGTTCCTAATTTTTTTAGGCTTTCTGAGATAATTTACGCTACAAAGGTAGATAACGTTTCTCCTCTATGCCTAAAACTCGCCTAATCCGTATCCTACTCATACCAATAAGTCCATAATTCATATTAGTCTAAAAGATGGATACTGCCAAAATAATATCATTTGGCAATCAATTGAATAAACTGATTGGGTAAATGGGAATTTAGTCTTGGATTTTAGATGATAATTTTCATTTCCACTTCAATTCATTGATATGATTTCCTATTTCCTTGCCTTTTTTCAAGCCAGCTTGGTTATCTTGGCGTGTGTGGATTCCGCCATAAAAGCGAGAGTTTGCGGTTTCTTCTGCCACTGCCCAAAAGGAGTCGAATTTTCGGTATTTGTAAGCTACATTTCGCAAGTCATCTTTTCGTCTTCCGTAGTGCAAACTGTCTGTAAATGAAAACTTTTCACCGTACAAGTCTATCAAAACGGTAGCCGCCGCCGAAGCCTGAATCGCATGACCCGAAGGGAAAGCAGGGAAGGGCGGGTCAGGCCAAAAGGAAACCCAAGTAGAGTCTATGTGTTGGGTAATGTAAGTATTGGGTCTTTCAGAAAAAAAATGATATTTCCACTTCCAGCAGTTGATAAAAGCGTCAGCCACTGCCATACCTACCCTTGCAAAAGTTTCCGCACTCTTGATGAGGGGTGTTTTTTGGGCTTTTACTACCAACATTGCCAGGTAATAAGAGTGTCCTGGGGGCGTGTAGGTTTCGTCAGGGTCATCTCCCCACCAAATAGCGATTTCTTTCTCCTCTTGGGTCAGTATTTTTCTTTTTTGATATACCTCCCAAAATTGTTGGTAATAGGGCGAGTTCTTGTCTTCGCTATATGGTATAAAATTGGGTGCAGAGATTTCTGAATTTTGCTTTACAAATGTCCGATTCTTTCCCCAATGTGGGTGCAAGGGAAAATGACTGAAAGACTGTGCGTAGAGTGGTGGTTGCCAGCCCCCTTTTTTCTGCTCAAAAACCAATTTCTTGTCAAAATTTCGCAAGTAACCCCTATGTCCACTGTCTGTTTTTGACCATTCAAAAATCCGATTGGCAATTTGTTTACCCAAATTTGCAGACCGCTCAACGTCTTCTGTGGTATAGTTTTGCTTGTTGTCTTTCAAATAATTATCAAATACACTTTCTAAGGAATCAATTTTCGCCTTGTTTTCATCGCTGGTTTGCACATAGATACTTCTCAAAATTTCTGCTTGGGCGGCATTCAAGGAAGCAAGCCATACATAGTTTTTGTCTTTTTCCTTTTGGGGCAGGTCTGTAAGTCCGTTCACCTGACCGCTCATAGATTGGTAAGCCTCTTCGCCTTGCACTACGCTCTCGTACATGGTCAGCCCAATATAGCCCAAACTGCGCGATGCAAAAGTAGGCGTGTTGGCAGGTGTATTTTTGAGGAGATGAAGGGTCAAATCTACCCATGCAAGCACGATGTCGTTCTCACTGATATTTTGCTTTTTTTGACAAGCATTCAGAACAATGAATAAGATTAGCAAAAAAGTAATTTTATTTTTCATAAATTAACTATTACTGTGGTTTGCTCTCTAAATTAATTAGATATTCAAATTATAACAATCTTTGACAAAGTTTTCAATACATTTAATAAAGTAAAAGTATCAAACTTTGTTAAAGTTTGATACTTTTGGACAATCTTTCACCTTTTTGTCAGCAAATAATAAAGCCTATTTATTCGGTTGTTTTGGCATTTTTCACATATTTCTCTAACCAATTATTCATTTCCCAAAGCATGTGTAAGATAGATTCTTTGGCGCGGTATCCATGACTTTCGTAAGGCAAGACCACATAACGCGTAATTGCTCCATGTCCTTTAAGCGCATTGTAAAATCGCTCACTTTGGATAGGGAAAGTACCTGGATTGTTATCTGCTTCTCCATGAATCAGTAAAATGGGCGTTTTGATTTTATCTGCATGGCTAAAAGGGGACATATTGAAATAAACTTCTGGAGCCTGCCAGTAAGTGCGCTCTTCGGCTTGGAAACCAAAAGGGGTAAGCGTGCGATTATAAGCTCCGCTTCGGGCAATGCCCGCTTTAAACAAATTGCAATGTGCCAACAAATTAGCTGTCATAAATGCGCCATACGAGTGTCCCATTACACCTACTCGTTTGGAATCTACTACTCCTAATTTTGCTCCTTCATCTATTGCGGCTTTTGCTCCAGCGACCAACTGTTCTATATAAGTATCGTTAGGCTCTTTGTCCCCCTCGCCTACAATAGGAATAGCGGCATTTTCCATGACGGCGTAGCCCTGTGTAGCCCAAAAGATAGGTGAACCCCAATAAATAAAAGAAAACTCGTGAGGCGAACCAGAAACTTGTCCTGCGGCATCTTTGGTTTTGAACTCTTGAGGGTAAGCCTCTACCAAAGTGGGTAAAGCACCATCTTCTTTTTTATATCCTGCTGGCAAATAGAGCGTAGCAGACAACTCTACTCCGTCGGCTCTTTTATATTTCAAAAGCTGTTTTTGCACCTCTTTCATTTGAGGATAAGGATGAGGAAAATTAGTAACTTGTGTCAGTTTCTTTGTTTTCAAATCTCTAATAAAATAGTTAGGATTGTCTGTTTTACTTTCCCTACTTGTCAGTATTAATCTTTTCTTAAAATCTAAAAATTGTACGGGTTGTTCTAAAAAATTCCCCTCTGAACGCCATAAACGCATTGTTTTTTTAGTAGTCAAATCTAACATATCCACAAAAGGTCGATTGCCTTCAGGAGATGCGCCCTGACCTGTCATAATGAGGCTATTATTCTCGACCGCAAGTACATACCTTCCGTACTGATTTTTCTTAGTTTCTGGGCTTCCTGGGTCATTATAGGTATCTTCAGAAGAGCGGTCAAAAAGTACATTGGTTGTCTTGTTTATAGGGTTTAGGATTGTGGTAATTTCTTTGCGGTTTGTCCACCAGTTTTCAAAAACAAGAGCCAGATTCGCATTTCCCCAGATGATGCCTCCAAATCTAAGTTTAGAAGCATACAATTCTTGCGGCGCATTGTCAAAAGGTGTGTCTAATACAAAAACTTTATCACGAATGCTTGCCTCTTTTTTTGGGTCGCCTTCGTCCTGTGCCTCTACCCAAAACAAGGTTGAGGGCATATCTGCGCGCCAGGCATGATTTCGTTGTCCCGCACGAGTAGCATTAAATCCAATAGGAATATTATCTGCCAAAGGCATATCTGTGATTTCTTTGACAGTTTTGCCACTCATGTCCAATACATCAACTTTCATAGGGAAAAATCCTAAAGTAACTAAGTAAGAATAGGGGCGATGGCGCACTTGGTAGAGGATATATTTTCCATCAGGTGAAGGAGAATAATTTTGAATAACCGTAGGCTTGCCTATCTTCTCGACTACTCCACTTTCTATGTTGATTTTGTTAAGTTGGGAGATTGCATAATAATCAAAAAGAGCTTCATCATAAGGATTTTTTAGTAAATCTTGGTAGGTGCGCGAAGGAGCTTTCTTCCCCAGATTTTCTTGTATAATAGGTCCAGAAGGCACTTTGGGAGCATCTGGAACACTGCCGCGCCCATCAGGAATAGAAGTAAAAAGAATCGTTTTGTTATCGGATACCCAAGAAAAAGGGCTTGTAATCGTACTATTGAGGCGTGTATCACTTAGCTTTTTGGCAGTAGCTGTTGCCACATCTATCAAGTACAAAAGTATCTTTTCCCCTTCTGTATGACAAAAAGCAATCTTGCTGTCATCTGGCGACCAAGAGGTATTAGAAGCCAATAACTTAGCAGGTAATCCGCTAATTTCTCTTTCTGCCCCAGTCTGTACATCTTTCAATTTAAAACCTGTGATATAAGTCATTCGGCTTTGTCCATTAGTACGAGGGTTCAAGCGCAAGCCAGCAATACGTAACTCAGGTTCTGCTAATTCGGCAATATCAGGATACTGCGAAAATTGTGAAATGAGCATAACCGTTCCCTTGTCATTAATACTGACACGCGGAGAAGCAGGCGCATTTATCAAGTCCTCCATAGTTTTTGGGGGCTTTTGATAATTTAATCCATCTTGGGCAAAAATCAATGTACTTGCCAAAGAAAAAAGCAAAACAAGTAAAATGTAAACTGTTTTTTTCATGATTATCATATTTGAGTATATTAAT
>JALOMS010000471.1 GCA_025455345.1 Thermoflexibacter sp.
CTGGACATTATGATTGCACTTACACAGCGATGAACATTTGTTGAGTTTTCCTGGCTTGGCGATAGTATTGTCTGAGTCAACAGATGGCATGCGACAAGGCGCCTGCGTTCTCTCGTTCTCGTTTGCCGACTTTGTGCGTTGTAAAGACTCATGTAATAACGTTTGACAACCACTCAAGTGTATGATATAAACAGTCTCACCATCATACTTGAAATCAGTCATTAACTGCAATGCATGGCTGCTCTGGCGTTTTGCTAATCGAAGTTATGTTCGATGCGAAGGTGAATTCTCGACTTGTTTTTCATACGGATTACGGATATACGTGCAAATCTGGTTTGGCTAAGCTCTTTTCACTCAAGTCGAAACATCTTGGAAAAATTCTTACTTTTACAGACCCAACTGTATGCCTGCTAATTTTCGCTAGTGAACATCGAATGAGTAGTCGATAACAGTTAGGTCCAATGACAGATTGAGTGACTTACGTAATCAGCAATTTTTCCACACGAAGCTTTTCTCTCCTGTTGTTTAGATTTATCCTTTCGTTGAAGAACCTTCTCACGCGCAGTCCTGTACTCCAGTGCAAACACGTGGACAGTTTTGCAAAATGTATGGACTTTGGCTGTAGCTACGTCATTTCCGGAATAACCAATGAACAAAAGGAACCGATTGAACCTGTACACGTACACAATGATGAACAGAAGTTTATCTTCAATGCAAATCGATGAAACTATTTCTGACTGCGTCATGTAAGAAAGATTTTACGTGTAACAAATAGTATCACAATTCTTTTAGCTGCGGACTTTATCTCAGAGCAACTCAAAATAATGAGTGTTCTCGCAACGCTATTCGACGCATGCAGAGTGACCTTTGGCTCAATTGACCGAAAGCGGAGTAAGTCTTATGAAACTCTCAGTTAATTGCGCATTTTCTACGACTTAATGCTGTTTGTCATCAGCAAATGATTCAGCATGATGAATCCATGCAGGCTAATTTTAGTTAGGTTCTGTCTTTCGGTTGGCAAAACACAACATTTTCAAAGCCAGACGACAGTAATGAAACTTGTATAATAGGCCTATTTATGTCTTTTCCAGTTTAGGCGATAGATATACAACGGAAAGAAGCCCTCAATTACTTCAGCAACTAGTGACCACCTCTCCCACTACTGTCGCACTGCGTACTGTTTGATTTCCACCCATGCGGGCGAGAAAAACTTACTTGTTCATGACTCGATTGTAGATTATCTTCAATCAAATTTAATTCGTTTTTTGCATCAATCTACAAGGCAATCCACACAAAGTATTAGTATTGAGGATATTGGAAATTTGTATTTTCCTAAATTAGCTCTATCAGTGCAGGATTCGCTTTTGCCTGTAATTAAGCATTTAGAAGTTGCTTATCATGTTTTTGACGCTGAAAAGGTTGCATTTTGGAGAGAATTTTATGAGTATTTTTTCCAGACCAGAATAGAGATTAGTCCGTTGAGAGATACTTTTTTTGAGTACAGTCGTCCTAAATTCTGGCAAGCAATAGATAATCTAAGAAAACAAGGAGGTATGAAGGAATACAAAGCAGATAGGAAAAAAGCCAAATGCTTGGATAAAGATTTTGATAGCAGTCAATTTAAGTTGCAAGCTATAAAAGCTAAAATAAATGAAATAGAAAGAGAATTTAATCAAGTGGTTTATCAATCATATAATTTGACTCCAGAGGAAATAAAAATCATAGAAACCGCCCAGAAACCATGAAAAACTATATACCAATAGAAAATTAACAGATAAACTTTGAAAACCTTGCAAAAATTTGGAGAAATGACTTAATTTTGGGAAAAACAGTCCAAATAGCACATAAAGCAAGAAAGTCATGAAAATCCTAAAAAGTATTTTTTTATTAATTATCTTTTGGTTAAGCACACATTGGGTAGCCGCTCAAGTCAAATGGTCTAAAGATGGTAATGCTTACTATACCATTCAAAAGAATGAAATCGTCGCTTTCCAACTCCCTGCCAATAGTAAGTCTATTTTTCTTAGTCTTCAGCAACTTACCCCCCAAGGCACAAATCAGCCTTTATCATTAAGCGATTTTTATTTCTCCTCTGATAATCAGAAAATATTGCTATTTACTAATACTCAGCGAGTTTGGCGGATTAATAGTCGAGGCAATTATTGGATTTATGACCTCCAAAGTCGTTCTTTGAAGCAATTGGGCAAATCCTTAACATCTGCTTCTTTGATGTTTGCTAAGTTTTCTCCTGACGGAACAAAGGTGGCTTATGTCAGTGAATACAATATTTACGTGGAAGACCTTAGCAATGGAGATATTAAAAAACTCACCAAGGACGGAAATCGCAAACTAATCAATGGAACATTCGACTGGGCTTATGAAGAAGAATTCTTTTGCAGAGATGGATTTCGCTGGAGTCCTGATAGTAAGTCTTTGGCATTTTGGCAGATAGACGCTACGGATATTGATGATTTTCTGATGATAAACAATACAGATTCTATTTATTCTTCTGTAATTCCTGTGGAATATCCTAAAGTAGGACAAACGCCTTCTGCTTGCAGGCTCGGAGTGATTGACATCAATACTGCGAAGACAACTTGGCTCAATATTGAGGGCAATCCAAGACAGAACTACCTTGTTCGCTTAGAATGGCTGGCGAATGGCAGAGAATTAATGGTACAACAAATAAATCGCAAACAAAATGAAAGCAAAATCTATATCTGTCAAGCAGAAACAGGCATTAGTAGAGTAATTTATGTGGACAAAGACGAGGCTTGGATAGATTTTGGCTTGCCAGATGATTCCAATTATGTTTATCAGGTGGATTTTAAGCATCAATTCCACTTTCTCCCAAGCAGTAAAGATTTTATTTGGGCAAGCGAAAAAGGTGGTTGGAGGCAACTGTATCGAATCTCTCCAGATGGAAAGAAAGAAACGCTGATAACCAAAGGCAACTATGATGTCATAGGCATCAAATACATAGACGAGAAAAATAATTATATTTATTTCTTAGCTTCTCCTACTAATGCCACCCAAACTTACCTTTATCGCACTCGCTTAGATGGCAAGGGAAATTTGGAAATGGTAACTCCTGCCAATCAGACAGGTACGCACAATTACGATATTTCTTTGAATGGATTATGGGCTGTACATTCCTTTTCCAGCGTATCTGTAACCCCAAGTTATGAAATTGTAAACTTGACTACACAAAAGCCCATAGATGAAGCCAATAGCGTAGATAGCAAAATCAAGAGTAGCAATAAAGCACAAAATAGGGTCGAGTTCTTCAAAATCACTACCGCAGAGGGAGTAGAAATGGACGGTTGGATGGTCAAACCGAGCAGTTTTGACCCAAAGAAGAAATATCCTGTGGTTTTTTATGTGTATAGCGAGCCTGCCGCACAAACAGTAACAGATAGTTACGGAACAGGCTACAACTATCTCTATCAAGGAGATATGACAGCTGACGGCTATGTCTATATTTCCTTAGATGGCAGAGGCACACCCGCACCCAAAGGAAGAGCTTGGCGCAAGGCGATTTATCGCAAAATAGGCATTGTCAATATCAAAGACCAAGCACTCGCCGCCAAGGAAATACTCAAATGGGAATTCATAGACCCTGCGCGCGTAGCTGTATGGGGGTGGAGCGGAGGTGGGTCTGCTACGCTCAATCTGCTCTTTCAGTACCCAGAGATTTACAAGACGGGAATTGCCATTGCCGCCGTAGCCAACCAACTTACTTATGACAATATCTATCAAGAACGATACATGGGGCTTCCGCAGGAAAATCTCCAAGATTTTATTCAAGGCTCTCCTATTACTTATGCTAAAAACCTGACAGGCAATTTATTATATATTCATGGTACACATGACGACAATGTTCATTATCAAAATGCGGAAATGCTTATTAATGAATTGATAAAACATAACAAACAGTTCCAATTAATGTCCTACCCCAATCGCAGTCATAGCCTTGGGGAAGGAGAAGGAACATTCGAACATTTATCTACCTTATATACTAATTTTCTAAAAGCCAATTGCCCTGCAGGAGGCAAATGAACATATCTATTGGGGAAGTAAGTATGTATTTCTATTGTAAAATACGCTTAAGTATATCAACAAAAATAAACGTCTTTTGTATTCAGTTCCGTTAGGAACTTGCGTTTTGTAAAACTATCTCACTAAGCACTTATGCAAAGCCTCGTAGAGGCGTAACTTACTAACTTAGAAGGTATTAGTTTCGTCCCTACGGGACTTCGTAATTAAGTGTTATTTATCTTTTTTACAAAACTTTCGCCTCTACGAGGCTAAATAAAGAACGCCTAAAAAAGTTGAATTACTTAAGTATATCAACAAAAATAAACGTTTTTTCAGTTCCAGACTGGAAGTCCCGTTAGGGACATAAGCTTTGTAGAAACTAAATTA
>JALOMS010000472.1 GCA_025455345.1 Thermoflexibacter sp.
CAATCCGTATAAATTTAAGTAATCTGTATCTGCCATTTTCATGTTGGCGGCGTAGTCCGTATCGCCATGCGGAGTATAGCGGAAGCCACTTGTCCAATTAAAACCTGCACTTGGAGGCGCAAACGAAAGGCTCACTTTTTCTATCTCGCTTAGTCTTTCCAATTCACTTTTGAGTGTTTCAAACCGTGCTGGGTCGTTTTTTGGCAAGCCTACCGTAAGGATAGCGTCCTTATTGAATCCCAAGTCTTTGCTTCTGAAAAAATCCATCTGTTGCGTGGCGATAATGGTGGCAATAATCAGTATTTGAGAAATAGCAAACTGCAAAACCACCAAGCCCCTACGCAAGTTCAAACCTCCTGCGTGATTGGAGGTAATAGAGTTTTTGATTGCTAAGACAGGTTTGAATCCTGAAAGCACTAAGGCAGGATAAAATCCTGATAATAAAGTAATTACAAATAATAAGCAAACTAAGAAAAGGGCAGTTTCTCCATTCCACAAAAAAGATTTTTCTATTTTAAGACCCATGAGTTGGTTCAGGAAGGGCAAAAGCAATTCGGCACTTGCAGAGGCGATTACTATTGCTAAAAGTGTGATTATCAAGGTTTCACCAAAAAACTGATAAACCAAAGCAAGGCGACTACTTCCTAATACTTTTCGGATTCCTACTTCTTTACTGCGCTTTACCGCTTGCGCTGTTGCTAAGTTGATAAAATTAATACAAGCAGTGATAATCAAGAAGATAGCTACCAAACCCAATGCCCACAAGTTCTCAATAGAGGCTGTTCTATTGGCAAAATTATTGGTCTGACTGTTAAAATGTATGTCTGAAAGAGGCTGTAAACCGTATCTTCTTCTTTTTAGCGTATTTTCATCTAAATATTTTTTTCCAAAAGCAGGAAAGCGCGCTTCTATTTGGCTCTGTGTGAGTTCATTAGGTAATAGCATATACGTTTCTAACTGACTCCAAAGCCCTCCCCAAGTTTCTAAACTTTCTTTGCCTTCTATTTGTGATATAGTAGCATAAGAAAACATGATTTTGAACGGCAAATCAGTATTGGAGGGAAAATCTTTGAAAATACCAACTACTTTAAAATCCGTTTGTCCATCTCTGCGAATCGTTTTCCCAATTGGGGCTTCGTTTCCAAAATATTTCTTGGCAATGGTTTCCGAAATAAGTGCATTATTAGGGTTCTTTAAGGCACTTTTGCCTTCCCCTTGTATGATTTCAAAGTCAAAAATCTCAAAAAATTCAGGCTCTACAAAACCCGTATTTTCTTCCATGTACTTCTGTTCTGTGCCTTTCAAGTCGTCTTTGACGTTGATTTGTACCTCAAAGCCGTCATTGCGAACTATGGTACTTTTTACTTCTGTAAAGTCTGTTCTCAATGCGCCAACGAGCGAATAATGACTGCCAGATTCTAAGGATTCTTTGCCGTCTTGGTCTTTTCCATGCGTAATGACGCGATAAATTTTGTCCGCTTTGGCGTGAAACTTATCAAAACTATGTTCGTAGCGAACCATGACAAAGATAAGCAGGGCGCAAACCGTACCGAGCGCAAGCCCAAGTAGGTTAATGGAGAAGTATCCCTTGTTTTTCAGGAGATTACGCAGTGTAACTTTCAGATAATTTTGAAGCATAAGTTTTTGTGATTAAAAAAGACAATTGTTGAATAGTTAAAGAGTTATAAGCTATTTACTTTCAAAACTATTCAACTATTTTAGCTATTCAACCATTTCTATTCCAATTCCCTTGCCAATTCATAAATAACTCATAACTAACAACTTACAACTTATAACTGAAAGAAAGCTGTTCATTTTCGGTCGCTTTTGTGCGGAAGTGGGAAGGAAAGATGAAATTAAATTTGTGCTTCAATGTGGTGGTTTTATTCCATGATGGGCAGGCTAAAACTAAACTTACTACCACTGTTTCGCTCACTTTCTACCCAAATTTTCCCCCCTTGTGCCTCAATAAACTCTTTGGAGATAGCCAGCCCCAAGCCTGTGCCTGTTTGTGTATCATCTGAATGGGGAATTTGGAAAAAACGCTCAAAAATGCGCTCTTGGTACTGTTTTTCTATGCCTATGCCAAAATCTTGCACTGAAAAGGTGATAAACTTGCCATTCAAAAAAGCAAAAATCTGAATTTTACTTTTTTCTGGGGAATATTTAATGGCATTAGCAAGTAGGTTTGCCATCACCCAAACGCTTTTGTCCAAGTCTGCTTGCACTTTGGGCAAAATACCTGTGAGTTTGGTTTCTATACTGACATTTTTTTGATTTGCTTGAAACTTCAAAGCGTCAGTAGCATAGCTGATAATCTGCGCTGGTTCAACCTCTTGGATTGCTAATTTGATATTCCCTGTTTCTACTTGGGACAAATCTAACAATTCGCCCACTATTTTGGAAAGGCGTTGAGATTCTTCTTTTACATTGGAAATAAGTTTGATTTGCTCTTGATTTAGTTTTCCTATTCTACTGTCTTCCAATAGTTTAAGGCTCATTTTTATGGAAGAGAGTGGTGTTTTTAACTCGTGTGAGATGGTAGCAATAAAGTTAGTTTTTGCCTCGTCCAATTCGTGAAACTTGGTAATATTTTTTAAAGAAAGTACGTAACCAATTAGGTTTTTGTCATTGATTTCCTTGCTGTTGTCCTTGGTAATATAAATCATTTCTTTTGCAAAGTGCTGTTCTTCATTCTCATAATAAATTGCCAATGACTTTTTATCTTTTTCCTGTTCACCTGTCATCAGTTCTTGAATCAAATTCCGCAGTAAGTCATTGGTAGAGGCAACGTCTGGGGCATACTTCCCTACTAAACTGTCTTCGGAAAGTCCTAAAAGTTTGGTAGCCAATGGATTGACAAATAAGATATTTTTATGCTTATCTAAGCCAATGATTGCGTCTTTCATTTGATTAATAATCAATTCGTTACGCCTTTTTTCAAATAAGATTTTTGCCAAATTGCTATGCTCATATTCATTCAGTTTTTCAGCCATTTGATTAAAAGAAATTGCCAACTCTTGGAACTCGTCATTGGTTTTGAAATCTAACCTTTGCTCATAATTTCTTTTTGATATTTCTATAATGCTGTTTATCAATGAGTTAATCGGATTGGAAATATAGGCAGGGAAACGAATAATGAAGACAAGACTAATCGTAATGCACACTAAACCAATGATAGAGAGGTAAATAGTTACTTTTTTTGCAGTATTTTGCAAGTTTTCACTCTTTCGTATAATTGCCTCCATATTCATGTTTAGAAGTTCAAAAACTTGCGCTCTGATGATGTCGTACATGGGGGCAAGATTGGTAAAATAGTAGTCTGCGTCTGCTATTTTTTCATTTTCTGCTCTTTCTAATAATTTAATATACTCTTCATAATTATTTGATAATGAGTTTACTAACTCCTGTTCTCCAATTTCTGTAATATTCCTTTTTTGTAGTTTTAGATTTTCTTCAAATATTTTCAACTGATTTTTAAAAGAAGGCGAGTTAAATACATTTTCTTTCACGTCTGTTCTTGTGCTGTTAAAACGTGCAGTCTGATAAGCATTAATACTTTCCAAAGCCTTCAACATCTCTTTCATAAACTTGACAGAGAGGTAGTTATCTTGGATTACCTTCTTAGAATCATTTGCTAATTGGTTGAGGTAGAATGCCCCTGTTCCGCCCAAAAGGACGATAACAAAAAACAAGAAACTCAATCCAATAGACAGTTTGGTTTTTATTTTCATATAGTGAATGATTAGTGCAGAACGATTAGTGATTAGTGATTGATGATTAGAGATTTATGATTAATGGTTAGTGCTAAGTAGTTAGTTTGATTTGTGTAAGCAGTAGAAATTATTGATTACTGAATACTAACAACTATGCACTAATTAGTTTTATCTTTCGTTCGTTCTTCTTCCTTTGCTCTAAGTGATTTTAAAAGCCCAAAAAGCATTTTAGAAATCTCATTACTTTGATTTAGTAACTCTTTTTGTGTTAAACTATTGATATATTCTAATTTTCTTGCTAAATAAAGCATAGACCTTACTTCACTACAAGAACTCCTCGCAATAACTAAAAAGTGCATAAAATCTTTGCGAGTATATCTGTCAAAACCTTCTGCTATATTATTAGAAATAGAAACTACGGCTGAGCAAATCTGCTTTTTAAAACTAAAATCTTTACTTTGCTCAAAACTCTTATATATTTCTACTGCAAAATCTTGTGCTTTTTGCCAAACGTGCAAGTCTTCAAATTTTTGAACTTTCATATTTTTTAATAGTGTTTAGTGATAAGTGATTAGATATAAGATTATTAATTTGCTTAATAAAGTTCTTTTATAAAAATAGTAAGAAGAATATTTTAAGATTTATTTTGCCCGACATAAATATCAAATAAAATATTAAATTCATTATTGCTAAATATCTATCACTATA
>JALOMS010000473.1 GCA_025455345.1 Thermoflexibacter sp.
CAATGTGGTATTGAAGGGTGAAGGGGAGTTGGTAGATTGTGCGGGTTTGAAGGCTGGCAATTACTACATGGTGTATGACAACAAAACGGAGAAGTTTAGTAAGGTAGAGCCTGTGGTAGCTGAGGAAAAGGCTGGCAAAAAGGTGAAAAAAGGTGGAAGATAAGCCAAAAAGATAGCGATTAAGTAAGTGTTTTATTTTTATTGAATTTTTAACCTTATTATTATTAAAATTATGAATATCATAGGATTTACCCCAAACAACAACATGAAAAATATTATTGGTTTTCTAAACACCGCAACATGAAAAATATTATTGGTTTTCTAAACACCGATTGCTACTAAGGGCAATCGGTGTTGTTTTTTTTGGTTTAAACTTAAAATTGTATTTGAGCATAGCATCACTCACCCTGCCCAACGTGCTATACATTCATTAGGAATGAGATTTATAGACACTCTTTGTTTTAACTACTTCATTTTAAATATTTTATATCTTGTTAATATTCATTGATGGAAGTATGATATATTAACAAAATAAATGTATCTTTGCATAAGTAAGGGTACTTTTTAATATAAAATGAGCTTTGGTCTTGCATACCCTAACAAGTACGTTTCTTTGACGTTTTAATTTGTAAAATTCTTTGACTACTTAAAACGAAAAACTAATAAACATGAAAACTAAATATATTTTACTGTTCGTTTTACTGCTGGTTTCCAACATTTTATGGGGACAAAAGATAGATGGTCTGCCTATTCAAAGTTGGATAAAGACAGCAGATTCTTTGTTTGAGCAAGGAGAGTTTGAGCGTTCTAATCAAGTTTTGGAAAAATTAGTTCCCACTTTCCAACAAGGCAATAATTTTGCAATGTTAGTCAATATAGAAAATAAAATTGCCCGCAATCTTATCCGTCAAGGCAAATTTGATGACGCACTCGCACTTCTTAACACTACCGACCAAAACTATCAAGTACGCGTAAATGCCTCAGAACAAGCAAAATTCCCCTATAAAGGAGATTTTTATACCTTAACAGGAGAGATTTATCTCAACAAGGGACGCAATGATGTGGCATTAGAGTATTTTCAAAAAGCGATGGCTCATTATGAGGCAATTGAAGGAGTGAGTGTACAACAAGAAAAGGCAGAATGTTATGAAAATATGGGTTTATATTATTGGAATACAGGGAATAACGAGTTAGGATTGGAGTATCAAAATCGCGCTTTAGATTTGAGGAAACAGATTTTTGGCGAAAATCACCCCGAAGTAGCTAATTCTTATCTCAATATCGGACTGATTTATGGTGCAGAGAATCCTGACCAAGCCCAAAAATTTTATCGCACAGCGTTAAATACGTATAAAGAGGTATTTGGAGAAAATCACCCTGCTGTTGCCAATACTTACAACAACTTAGCAATTATTTCTCAAGTACAAAACAAATATGATGTAGCTCTATTCCAATTAGAAAGTTCTCTCAACATTACCAAAGAAGTATATGGAGAAAATCACCCCAATAACGCCTTCATATACAGTGCTATGGGACAGATTTATCTACTTCAAAACAAGGACTCTGCTGCGCTTGCAAGTGAGCAGAAAGCATTAGAAATTTATAAAAATACCTATGGAGATAAGCACCCTGAGATAGCAAATACTTACAATTTATTAGGTGCTATTTATACCAATCAAGGCAAATTCCAACAAGCACTTCAGATGTATCAGTCCGCGCTCATTGCCAATGTTGCTGATTTTCAAAGCTTAAATTATTATGAGAATCCTTCTATTGACAAAGCGTACAAGGTAATTTCTCTGCTGACTACGCTACGCCTTAAGGCAGAAGTATTTGAGAACTTGCATTATGCCAAAACTTTAAAATTAAAAGACTTAGAATCTGCACTTTATACCTTAGAATTGTGCGACAAGATTATAGAGAAAATGCGGCAAACCGCACTGAATAAAAACGATAAAATAGCATTGGGGAAGATTGCGGCAGAAGTATATGAGGATGCGATTCGCGTGAGTCTGGGAATGAGTCTCATTGTCCTAAAAAAAGATATTTACAGAAAAAAAGCATTTAATTTTGCTGAAAAAAGTAAGTCTTATACACTTTTACAGTCTATTTCAGAGTCGAATGCGAAAAATTTTGCTAAAATTCCCAAAGAACTGACAGACCAAGAAAAACAAATAAAAGAAGATATAGCATACATAGAGCAAAAATTAGCCAACAAACCAAAGGCAAGTGAAGAGGCAAGCCTCCGCAACCAACTGTTTGAACTTAATCGCCAATATGATAATTTTTCAAAAGAATTAGAAAAAAAATTCCCTGAATATTACAATTTGAAATACAATGTAAACATTGCCGACGTTAGCAGTTTACAAGAACTAATAGACAAAGAAGCGGTACTATTGAGTTATTTTATTGGAGAAAAAAATGGGGGAAGGTTGTATATTTTTGCTATTTCCAAGAATGATTTTGAGGTCTTTGATTTGCCAAAATATAGTGATTTGGATGCTAAAATTCGCCTCATGCGAAACTCAATTTATTATAAAATTAAAGATAAATTTATCGCTACATCTTATGCACTTTACAAGCAATTATTCCCTAAAAGTTTTGCAAACAAGAAACAACTGATTATTATTCCTGATGGAAGGCTTGGTTCTATTCCTTTCGAAGCCTTACTGACAGATAAAGTAGATACCAAAGATGCTAAAAATATAAATAATAAAACATTACCCTATCTTATCAAAAAACAAGCTATTAGCTATGCTTATTCGGCTACTTTATTTCAACAAAATACAGCAAAAGCAAATCAAGAACAAGCCACTTCAGCCAGTGATGCTCAAAATTTTGGAGAGATTTTTATTTGCGCGCCTATCCATTTTTACAATCGCAATGGATTGAACGACCTTCCCGCCACAGAAAAAGAGGTGAATGGTATCAAGCAACTTTTTGGTGAGGTATTAAGCAATGTTTTTACTGAAGATAAAGCAAATGAAGCAATTATCAAATCTGGTATTCTGAAAAAATACAAATATGTGCATTTTGCTACACATGGGATTGTCAATGAAACAAATCCAGAATTATCTCAAATTTTTCTTTCTAAACCAAGAGAAACTCCATTGGTAGTCATAGGAGAAAATACGGGAGAAAGAGGAAAAAATTTGATAGAAATAGGCGCAAGCGAAGATGGAAACCTATATTCGGGCGAAATCTATGGATTGGAGCTTAATGCGGACTTGGTAATGCTTTCTGCTTGTCAAACAGGTTTGGGGAAAATAGCCAAAGGAGAAGGAATTATCGGATTATCAAGGGCATGGCTTTATGCAGGAGCAAGAAACTTGATGGTGTCTTTGTGGTCAGTAGCAGATGAAACTACCTCTAAACTGATGATTGATTTTTATTCTTTCCTCTTGAAAGGAGAAAATAAAAATGAAGCCTTGCGTCTTGCCAAGCTCAAAATGATAGAAACAGGTGCAATTATAAATTCAGAAAAAAATGAGTTGGAAGTATATTATTGGTCGCCTTTTGTTCTGATAGGGAAATAAAAGCAAGATTAATCTATTAGGAAATAAGTGAATTTATTTGGATGTCTGACAATTTTTGTGGTGGAGAGAGTTCCCGCCGTTAAAACGGCAGGTTAAAATAGATTAACTTCTTGATTATGTTTATGTAACATACCCTTAAAAGGGTATGAGCCTTTACTAAAGTCCCACAAAAATTGTCAAAGAACCATTTATTTCTACTAATAACACTAATAATTTTTATCCATTTTCACTAAAACACAGTAAATTATGAATATGAAAAATGCTTCTTTGCCAGAAGATTTGGCAGAGATTCATCATTTGATTGGAGAAATGTTTTCCCAACCAACACAGGCAAGTGATTGGGAACAGTACAAGCTCACGGAGGAACAAGTCCATTTTTTCCATGAAAATGGCTATTTGGCAGGAATCAAAGTCTTAGAAGAAGCGCAAATAGAAATATTAAGAGCCGAATTAAATACGCTATTAGATACAAAACACCCCAAAAATCATCTATTTTATGAGTACCATAGCAACGAATCTTCTAACGCCAACAGCGTTCTTTTTCATGCTTTGGGTGCTTGGCGGATTTCGGTAGGCTTCCATGATATATTGTGGAATCCCGCTTTTCTAATGCCTGCGAGTCAGTTATTAGGTGGTTCGGTAAGATTTTGGCACGACCAACTTTTCTGCAAGCCAGCAAAGCATGGAGGCGTAGTCGCTTGGCATCAAGATTATTCGTATTGGACGCGTACCCAACCTATGGCACATCTGACCTGCTGGGTGGGTTTAGATGATGCAGATGAGCAGAACGGTTGTCTTTACTATGTTCCTAAAAGTCATCAATGGGGACTGATAGACAAACCCGAATTAGCGGGAGACATGAATGGCATCTATCAATTTTTGACCGAAGAGCAAATCGTAGAGTTCAAGCCAATAGCGATTCCACTCAAAAAAGGGGAAGCTACCTTTCATCACGCTTTATTGATGCATGGTTCTTATGAGAACAAGACGGAAAGGCAAAGGAGAGCGTTTGTGTTAAATGTCTTTAAAGACGGCGTGAAATCAGATGCGAATACAAGTTTATTAAATGGCGTTCCAGTGATTCCTCAAGGTCAGCAAATGGGAGGCAAGTTTTTCCCCCTGCTTATAGAGCGCAAATGAAATGTTAGAA
>JALOMS010000474.1 GCA_025455345.1 Thermoflexibacter sp.
GCTATGATGTGGGATATTTTAAGGTAAAAATTTTCAAAGATAATAAGCAGACTATCGAGGTAAATGGTTTATTTACTTTTATGCACCGTAAAATCAACGGAAACTGGGAGATTCAAGTGGAGAGTTATAGCGGAATTAAAAATGACTAAATTCTAACGGCAAAAACCTAAAAGAATGTCAAATATTTCTTTATCAATTATTTATCAAATTGTCTTTATTAAAAATATAATTATGAACCGAAAAAAATTTCTAATGTCAAGTCTTGCGGGGCTTACATTTTCCCTACCTGTTCATCAGACATTGCAAGCTAAAAATAACCTTGACGCTGAACCTTACAAATTAGAAGTTATCAAAGAATTTGTGATTGCAGGACATGGCAATTTAATACTGGTACAAACCATGCTCAAAGAATACCCCAATATAGTTTATAGCACTTACGATTGGGGAAATGGTGATTTTGAAACAGCCTTAGAAGGAGCAGGTCATGTAGGCAATCAGGAAATAGCTAATTTTTTGATTAATTCAGGGGCAAGACCTAATCTATTTGTAATGACTATGTTAGGCAAGACCAAGTGGGTCAAGACTATCTTAGAAGAATTCCCTGCATTGCTCAATTCCAAAGGACCTCACGGATTTACTTTATTGCACCACGCCCAAAAAGGGGGCAAAAATGCCGAAAAACTCCTAAAATATTTAGAAAGTAAAGGATTGAAAGAAACTCAATTCAAAATAAAATAGCTTTAATTCAAAAATATACTAAAAATTAATTGGTTTTAGGTCAGAAACTTGTCAAACACCTCAAGGGTGTCTGACAAGTTAATAAAACCACTTTTGATTAAGTATAATTCAATATTATTTCTTTATGGACTACATACATAGATTCGTTGAAATAGAAAGAAAAAAATTATTTACGATTATTAAAGCACTGATTTTCAATATTTTGATTTTCTTTTCCCCTTGCTACCTCTTTGCCCAACATCTTGCTTTTCAGGTAAATGAGAAAGACCTTATTCCAGAAGGGATTGCTTTTGATAGCCTTAAAAACCAGTTTTATTTGAGTAGTATTTCTAAAAATAAAATTGTTAAAGTTTCTAAGTATGGACAGCAAAAACAAGATTTCATCAAAAGCAAACAAGACGGTTTTGGTGGTGGGCTTGGGCTTCATGTGGATACCAAGCATAGGTTATTGTATGCTTGTTGGGGAGATATATCAGCAAATACTTATCAGACAGGCGTTTATGCCTATCATTTAGACAAAAAAGTGCTTGTGAAAAGTTTTCAACTGTCCAAAGATACTTTACCTAATTTTTTTAATGATTTGGTAATCAGCAATAAAGGAGATGTTTTTATTACAAATACATTTGACAATAGCATTTGGGAATGGAAAATAGCAGAGGAAAAGCCTAAAAAGCTGATTATCAATGTAAATATAAAATTCCCTAACGGTATTTGTCTTTCTGATAATCAGCAATTCCTATTCGTTGCTACTGCCGATGGATTGTTAGTTATCAATCTTGGCAATCAAGAAACTAAAGCTTTGCAAGTTACTGGAAATGAATTTTCTACAAAAAATTTAGATGGAATAGCTTTTTATCAAAACTCAATCGTTGCTGTTCAGAACAGCGCAAGAGATAAGTCAAAACACAAAGTATTGAGATATTTTCTCCACAAAGATTTCAGTAAAATAGAGCAAACTGTCGTTTTAGATGTTAATAATCCTTATTTTGACATTCCTACTACATTAGCCCTGATAAACAATGAGTTATATGTACTTGCTAATAGTCAAATGGAAAATATAGATGAGCAGAAAAAAGTAAAATTTCCAAATAAATTAAAAAAAATAGCAATTTTAAAATATAAACTCGAATAAAAGTGGAAATTGAATCATAACAAAATTAAATCTCAAAATTTGAAACTGCTACTTATCGACTTGCCACTTCATTTCCGCCACTCACCCTGTTTTCTTCACAACTAATTGATAGACTGATTAATATTGCAGAAAAATTACTATTAATTTATCTTATCGTTTGATGAAAACTTGGACTTGGTTTTTCACTATTGCATTTTTATTGGTCATTGTATTGCCTTGTTTTGGGCAAGATACGACCTATCTAAGCAAGCCACCTATGCTTATAAAAAAGCTAACCTCCGAAGTAGTGCTGGACGGGAACAGTAAGGAAATTGCTTGGCAAAGTGCTGTATCTGTTCCTTTTATAGTTTCTGACCCTATTTGGGGGCAAAAACCTACTGAGAAGACGGAATTGTTAGTTGGCTTTGACGAGCGTTATTTGTATGTGGCAGGTCGTTGCTACGTACAAGATTCTGCTTCTATAATTGGGCGAACGCTGGTCAGAGATGGGTATAGAGGAGATGATTGGGTAACTTTTCAGTTAGATAGTCGCTTTGATAGGCAAAACGCACTGGTTTTTTCTACTCATCCCTTGGGTGCGCGTTTTGATTTGGCAACAAGCAATGACGCTATCGAGTTGGGGACTTCTACTTTCAACGCTTCTTTTAATATGTTTTGGGAAGCAAAAACAGTAATTACAAAGGAAGGTTGGTTTTTTGAGATGAAAATTCCTCTCTATAATTTGCGCTACAAAAGAGATAAAAACGGCAACGTGGCAATGGCAATCAGTGCGACAAGGGCTATCCAAAAAAAGCAAGAATATCACCAATTCCCTGCTGTTCCCCAAAATGCGATAGATGGTCTGATGAAACCTTCTTTAAAGCAACCTGTGGTGTTTTTGGGTTTGCCCAAACAAAAACTTTTCTTATTAACTCCTTATTTATCAACTAATTATTCTCGTTCAAATACTTTGAATACGACCGAAACTGCTTTTGATAAAAACGAAAAATATGGTTTTCAGGCGGGACTTGACGCTAAAATAGGGATAAGTTCTTACCTCACACTGGACGTATCTGCCAATCCTGATTTTGCACAGGTAGAAGCAGACGACCAATTGGTAAATCTCACCCGATTTTCTCTATTTTTTCCAGAACGTCGTCTATTTTTCCAAGAACAAGCAGGGCTTTTCGAGTTTTCGCTCGGAGGAGCCTCCCAACTTTTTTACAGTAGAAGAATTGGCATTAATAATGGACAACTTACCCGAATTTATGGCGGCGCAAGGCTGACAGGTAAGTTAGATTCCAAAACGGACATTGGGTTGCTAAATATGCAATCTGCCTTTACTACCTTTGCAGACAATTCTCAAATCCCTTCTGAAAATTTTAGCGTGCTAAGACTTCGTCGCAAAGTGCTGAATGACAGGAGCTTTTTAGGGGTAATGCTTACCTCGCGCTTGGGTGATGGTAGCCAAAACTATGCTTGGGGAGTAGATGGCTTGCTCAATCCAAGCAGAAATCACTACCTCCTTGTATCTGCCTCTTCTATTATTAATACTAATGATAATCAAATAGTTAAAGGAATAGACGCAAGTAGATTTTCGATTTTGTGGGAAAATAGGAAAACCAATCAGTTTTTTCACAGAATAGGCTATACATACAGTGGAGAGAACTATAATCCAGCAATTGGTTTTGTGGATAGAACCAACTATCATTATTGGACAGGTAGTCTTTCTTATGGTAAATTTGCCAAAGAGCGAAAAGGTTTATTCCAATATAAACGCCTCACTTTCTTAAACATAGAAAGTTATCAGAATGCACAGAACGGAAAATTGGAAAGTATGCTTGGACAAAGCAACTTGCGCCTTGTAACTTTCAAAGGATATGCTTTGGTAGCAAGAGTAGATTATAACTATGAGTTTTTAGCTTCTCCCTTAGACTTTGGCAATGGGGTAGTTATCACCCCTGCTACTTATCAATTTACGAGTGCGGGTATCAGTTTTGCGCCTCCGCGATTTAAGAACATAAGATTGCCTATTCGGGTTTCAGAGGGAGGCTTTTTCAATGGAAACCGCTTGAATATTAACTTCTCGCCTACATTTAACTTGGGCAAGCACTGGGAAATACAGGCGAACTATGATTTTAGCTATCTGCGCTTTAAGGAAACAGCTTTGTATAAATCTATCCATGTGGCACGTTTACAAGTGCTTTATGCCTTAAATTTGCACCTTTCAGTTTCTCTCATTACGCAATACAATAGCAACGTCAATCAGTTTTTTAACAACTTGCGCTTTCGCTACAATTTCAAAGATGGGCATGATTTGTACTTGGTTTGGAATGAAAACTTTTATGCCGAAAGGCAAATAACCGAAACCTTGCTTCGCCCTATCTCTGGTAATCAGGCGTTTATCTTAAAATATAGTTATACATTTGATAAGCTATGATATACTAAAAATGTGTAAAATTTGAATATTTTTAATTTAACTTACTGATTATAAATAACTAAAAGATATTAAAGTATTTCTGTTTCTAACTCGTTTTTATTGTAAATAAGCACATTGTATTTATATTCCCT
>JALOMS010000022.1 GCA_025455345.1 Thermoflexibacter sp.
ATTTTTATAAAAATAGTGTTTGCTTTTGCTTTGACTTAAGGTTAAATTTGTACACATAAATCTAAAATAAAAATGTCCATCACAGAGAATCTCAAATCCATAAGCGAGGAATTAGCCTCTTTCCCGAAAGTAAAACTCATAGCTGTTACAAAGACTAAACCAATAGAAATACTTTTAGAAGCATATCAGGCAGGATTGAGGGAATTTGGTGAAAATAAGGTACAAGAAATGTTACCCAAATATGAAGCATTGCCCAAAGATATTCATTGGCATTTGATTGGGCATTTACAAACCAACAAAGTCAAGTATATCGCTCCCTTTGTATATATGATTCACTCTGTGGATAGCTTAAAATTATTACAAGAAATAGATAAGCAGGGTAAAAAAAGTAATAAAATCATCAATTGCCTTTTACAAATCTACATCGCCACAGAAGAATCCAAGTTTGGTCTCGACGAACAAGAATTGACAGAATTGCTTGAAAACCAAGATTTTAAAATGTTGAAAAATATTAAAATCAAAGGAGTGATGGGCATGGCAACAAATACAGAAAATACTGAGCTAATTAGTCAAGAATTTGGGAATCTGAAAAATATCTTTGAAAAAATAAGACAACAATATCAAGGTGAAAATATTGATTTTCAAGAGATTTCTATGGGTATGAGTGGAGATTATTCCCTCGCAATAGAGCAGGGTAGCACTATGGTACGTATTGGAAGTAAGATTTTTGGAAGTAGATAAGATTTCAACAACTGTCCAAACTAAAACCAATGATGAGCCGCAAGCCAAATCAGGCTAAAACCTCTGTTTCTTCTTGTTCTACAATTTTTTCTTCAACTATTTTTAATCTTACTCTTAAGGTTGTTATCCATAGACCAAGTAATGCCCAACCAATAACAGCAGGGTAAAAAACCAAACGCAATCTGGAGTCTAAGTCATACGCATTGAACCCAGGATTCCCCCCATTTCCTGGGTGCAAGGAATCCGTTAATCTTGGTAAGATATAAATGAGTGGTATATAGGTCGCAAAGGCAAAAATATTGTAAATTGCACTGATTCGCCCTTTTTGTTGGCGGTCTTCAAAAGAATTTCTTAGAAGTAAATATGCAAAATAAATCAATAAGGCGATTGCCGCCGCATTTTGCTTGGGGTCTCCACTCCAAGGACTGCCCCAAGTAAACTTTGCCCACTCCATACCCGTTACAATCCCCAGTATCCCAAAGACGATAGCCGAATGAGCCGCTTCCAAAGCCCATACATCATTCTTCAGAGAGGGATTTCGCAGATAGCGAATAGAAAAAATAACAGAAATTGTTAGTAAAATCTGCATTCCAAACCACATAGGCACATGGAAATGCAGATTTCTGATGGTTTCGTTAAGTATAGCAAGGCGTGGAGCTTCAAAGAGAAAACCGCCAATCATTGTATAAAAAAGTAGCAATACTGCTATAATTTTCCACCAATATTTAAGCATAATCAAAAATTAAAATGTAAATTCGCTCAGAAAATATATATTTTTAGTCGTTATCTATTTCTACAACTTCTCCTTTTGCTTTTGCTCTTACCTTTTTTTCTAATTCTTCCATGAGTTCAGGATTGTCTTGTAGGATAGATTTTACAGCATCTCGTCCTTGTCCTAATTTATTGGTCTTATAAGAAAACCAAGAACCTGACTTTTTGATAATTTCCATATCAGATGCCAAATCTATGATTTCTCCTACTTTGGAGATACCTTCTCCGTAGATAATATCAAATTCTGCTTGTTTGAAGGGAGGGGCTACTTTATTTTTTTGAACTTTCACTCTTGTGCGGCTACCTATCACATTTTCAGCACCTTCTTTGATAGCACTTACCCTACGAATGTCCAAGCGAACGGACGAGTAATACTTAAGTGCATTACCACCTGTAGTAGTTTCAGGGCTACCAAACATTACCCCAATTTTATCACGTAACTGATTGATAAACACACAACAACAATTAGTCTTGCTAATCGTTCCTGTAAGTTTTCTAAGAGCCTGCGACATGAGACGTGCCTGTAAGCCCATCTTACTATCGCCCATCTCGCCCTCTATCTCTGCCTTAGGGACGAGCGCGGCTACTGAGTCTATGACCAAAATATCGATAGCTCCAGACCTAATCAGATGCTCTGCTATCTCTAAGGCTTGCTCTCCATTGTCGGGTTGTGAAACAAATAAATTATCCAAATCTACGCCCAATTTTTCTGCGTATGACTTATCAAAGGCGTGTTCTGCATCTATAAATGCCGCCAAACCACCTGCTTTCTGTGCTTCTGCTATGCAATGCAAAGTCAAAGTAGTCTTACCAGAAGCCTCTGGTCCATAAATCTCTACAATACGACCACGTGGCAAGCCGCCTACTCCCAAAGCAATATCCAAACCCAAAGAACCAGTAGAAATACAAGGCACTTCATCTACTATATCCCCATTCAATTTCATCACTGTACCCTTTCCGTATGTCTTGTCCAATTTGGCAAGAGTTAGCTCAAGCATTTTTAATTTTTCTGATTTATCATCTATTGCTGCCATATCTGTATAAAATGTTTTAAAGAGTTCAATAAAGTAGTATGTACATTGGCTATACCTTTGCAAGCCCAAAATTATAAAATTTGCAATGATATTAGCTTACAAAGATATATACTTTGTTTTAGAAAAATAAAATTTATAATTGATTTATTTTCAATAAAAATTTAAAATTGGTTTTAATAATCAAAATCTATAATCTAATTTATTGATTATCAAAAGCAAAAACTATTTCATTATTTTCTTACTTCAACTTTTTTATCTCTGCATTGGCGTAGTTTTTTTGCTGTTCGCTTACTCCCATGTTGATAAATTGTTGATAATATAGAATCGCCTCGTTTTTCCTTTTCAAATCTCGGTACAAATCACCAAGGTTTACATAAACAGATTTGCGTTGAGGGTAATTTTTTTTACATTCCAATAATATTTTTTCTGCTTCAGGATACATTTTTAGCTTCCAATAAGCAAACCCCAAATTATTTAACACTTCTTCTACCTTGCCTGCTTTGGGAAAGGGACCATGCAACCAATAGCCATACAAATCCTCCCAAACCAAAATAGCCTCATGTGTTTTGCCTTTGTTGAGTAGTTCAAGAGCCTTTTGATTAGCAATTACTCTTTCTTTTGCTGTAATAGTCTCCAGACTTGTATCTTCTGTTCCTAATTTTTGGACAATGATTTGATTATTTTTGAATACAATTTCCAAAGCGCAATTGCTTCTTTCTGTGGCAGGTGCATAAAACTGCGTCAAAGTAATCTTGCTTGCTACTATCTTGAAATCATTGGCAGAGAGCGAGCCTAATCCACCACAAAATAGCGGGTCATAGTATCTGTCCCAGCCTAACTTGCCGTTCAGTTCCTCTGTCAATTTTTCATCAATCTGCTTTTTAACTTGTTCATATACAAATATCTTCGCCTGTGTTCTATCTGCTTTGTCCATAGACCAAAGTTCTTGGTCTTCGGTGCGCTCCAAAGCAACCAAAACCAACCAATATGGCGAATTAGGAAGGTTCAAAGCCTTTGCTTCTAAGACTTTTCGTCCTTTGATAAAATTACTGTATGAGGATTGAGTAGCGATTTGCCCAAAACTGAACGCTTGCTTTTGTTGAGCATGAAGAGTTGTAAAACAATGAATTAACAAAAATACAATGATGTGATAACTATTGCGATTTTCCATATAAAGTAATTTTATGATTAGGTTTTGTCCATGGAGCAATTTATAAAAAATATACTTACTACATTCAAAATATATGTAAAACCTTGAGGCATTTGCTCATTTTTTTATCAACTATTTTTCTTTTCACCTTTCTATTGATTACCTTTGCGGAAGTTTTTACAAGATAACATTCAAAGATATTTTACAAAATTAGTTACTCATGGAAAAAGTCATTGATAAGATGATGGATAAAAATGTTGCTAAGATTGCGGGAGAGCTAAATATCAGCACAAGGCAAGCAGAAGCAACGATTGCGCTTTTAGATGAAGGTAGCACAGTGCCTTTTATTTCTCGTTATCGCAAAGAGATGACGGGTAGCTTAGATGAGGTAGCTATCACAGCTATTCGCGATAGAATCAACCAATTGCGTGAGTTGGACAAGCGGAGAGAAAGTATATTGGCTTCTATGAAAGAGATGGGCAAACTTACGGAGGAATTAGAAGCACAAATCAACGAGGCAGAAACCATGAGCAAATTAGAAGATATTTATTTGCCTTATAAGCCTAAACGCCGTACTCGTGCTACTATTGCCAAAGAAAAAGGATTAGAGCCTTTGGCAGATGTAATTTTTGGACAATCTCCTGAAACAGATATGCTTACTACGGTTTTAACCTTCATAGATGAGGAAAAAGGAGTAAAAACCATAGAAGAGGCTCTGGCTGGAGCAAGAGATATTATTGCAGAAAAAATCAGCGAAGACCAGATTGCGAGAGGAGCTATGCGTCAGTTGTTTACCGAAAGCGGAAGATTTAAAGCTAAAGTCATCGCTGGCAAAGAAGAAGAAGGGCAAAAATATAAGGATTACTTTGACATAGAGGAAAATGTATCTGAAGCTCCTTCGCATCGCATCTTGGCTATGCGACGCGCTGAAAAGGAAGGCTTTATTTCTTTAGAAATCGCTCCTGATGAGGAGTTGGCTATTTTTAGATTGAATGAGCTATTCGTCAAAAATGAAAATGAAGCTTGTACAGAACAAGTTATTTTGGCTATCAATGACGGATATAAGCGTTTGCTTGCTCCTTCTATGGAAACAGAAATAAGACTGATGACAAAGCAAAAAGCAGACGAAGAGGCGATTAAGGTTTTTACAGACAATGTCAGACAGCTATTATTAGCATCTCCTTTGGGCGAAAAACGTGTGTTAGCTCTTGACCCTGGGTTTAGGACAGGTTGT
The DNA here is from genome assembly GCA_025455345.1 of Thermoflexibacter sp. Classification (GTDB taxonomy): domain Bacteria; phylum Bacteroidota; class Bacteroidia; order Cytophagales; family Thermoflexibacteraceae; genus Thermoflexibacter. Next base: position 4,931 of record JALOMS010000022.1, read on the forward strand.
AAAGTAGTATGTTTAGACCAAAATGGCAAGCTCCTACACCATGATGTCATCTATCCTCACGAGCCTCAACGCAAGGTCAAAGAAGCAGGTGATTTGGTCAAAAAGTTGTGCGAAATTTATGAGATTCAAGCAATAGCTATCGGTAATGGAACGGCAAGCAGAGAAACTGAAACTTTTGTAAGGGCATTACCTTTGCCTAAGCAAATTCAGATTTTAGTGGTAAACGAAAGTGGAGCTTCTGTCTATTCGGCTTCGGCGGTAGCCAGAGAAGAGTTCCCTGATTATGATGTAACGGTACGTGGGGCGGTATCTATTGGCAGACGCTTGATGGATCCTTTAGCAGAGTTGGTAAAAATAGACCCCAAATCCATTGGTGTAGGACAGTATCAACATGATGTGGATCAGTCTGCCCTCAAGGGAAGTTTGGACGATACCGTAATTAGTTGTGTAAACTTAGTAGGGGTAGAGGTCAATACAGCGAGTAAAGAATTGCTCATGTATGTTTCTGGTTTGGGACCTACTTTAGCACAAAATATTGTGGATTATCGCAATCTCTATGGAGCGTTTAAGAGTAGGGAAGATTTGAAAAAAGTACCCAAATTAGGCGCAAAGACCTTTGAGCAGTGTGCAGGATTTTTGCGTATCCGCAATGCCAATAATCCATTGGATATGAGTGCAGTACACCCTGAAAGTTATGAAGTAGTAGAGAAAATGGCGGGAGATGTAAATGCAACTGTAAAGGATTTGATGACGAGCAAAGAACTTAGACAAAGAATAAATTTACAGACTTACGTCAATGAAAAAATAGGATTACCAACCCTACAAGACATCATACAGGAATTAGCAAAACCCGGACGCGACCCTCGCGAGCAGTTTGAGTTTTTTGCCTTTGCAGATGGGGTCGAGAAAATAGAAGACCTCAAAATAGGTATGAAATTACCAGGGATAGTTACGAATGTTACTGACTTTGGGGCTTTTGTGGACATAGGAGTACATCAAGACGGACTGGTACATATCAGTCAGATGTCTGACAAATACATTGCTCACCCAAGCGAAGTCCTTAAAGTTCAGCAAAAAGTAATGGTTACGGTATTAGAAGTAGAGGTTAGTCGTAAGCGTATATCTTTGGGAATGAAGGGAGAAGTAAATACCAAAGTAAGTAATAACAACAAAGTCCAAGACAAAAAAGGTATTGATAATAAAAAGAAAGGGAAAGCCAATGAGGAAGAAGATATGCAGGCTAAACTGCAAAAATTAAAGGCTTTGTTTTCAAAATAACAAAGTAATACAAAGGCATCTAAGTCAATCTTTAGATGCCTTTGTATTTTAGAAAAAAATTCCTACCTTTACACATAGCTTTACTAATACTTGGGGATTAACGAAGCTACAAAAATTTTAATCAAGCATCAATTTACTAATTTGGAATCTATGGGAAAGTTAGCAGAGCATCTTTTAGAGCAACACCAAGTAAGGAAAACCAAAATCCGCATAGAAATCTTAGGTTTTTTTATGTCCAAAACTTATGCACTTTCTCATGCTGAAATAGAGAATGCCATAGACCCTAATTATGATAGAGTTACTATCTATCGCACACTCAAGTCTTTCGAGGAGCAAGGACTAATCCATAAGGTTTTAGACGAGTCGGGTACTTCCAAATATGCCCTCTGTGCCGACCACTGTGTAGGGCATAAGCATCATGATAGCCATGTTCATTTCAGTTGTATCAAATGTGGTCATACTTTTTGCTTAGATGATATTTCTATTCCTACGATTAATCTTCCTATGGATTACCAACTGATAGGATACAATTTTTTAGTACAAGGAATTTGTAAAGATTGCCCTAAATAAAACAGATTTTCCCATTTTACCAAGATGAAATTACATGAGTATCACACTACGATTGAGTGGACTGGCAATGAAGGAATAGGTACAGCAAATTATAAATCCTATAATCGCAACCACCGTATATCCATTCCTGACAAAATACAAGAAATCTTAGGCTCTTCTGACCCTGCTTTCCGAGGAGACAGTAGCAGATACAATCCTGAAGAACTATTAGTCAGCTCTCTGTCATCGTGTCATTTGCTTTGGTATTTACACTTGTGTGCGGTCAATGGAGTAGTGGTAATCACTTATATAGACCATGCTCGCGGCACAATGATAGAAACAGAAAACGGAAGTGGGAGATTTTCTGAAGTAGTGCTTTGCCCCATAGTAACGGTGCAAGAGGAAAATATGATAGCCAAAGCGGTAGAGTTGCACCATCAAGCCAATCAAATGTGTTTTATTGCCAATTCATGCAACTTCCCCGTCAGACATGAGATAAAGGTATGGCATGCGAATCAAAGCCAATAAGTAATGATAAATTATTAGTGATAAGTCATTAATAAACATAAAATAATGATAATCAATGTATTATATTTATAATTATTAATTTTTTTAAACAGTAATAACGGATATTTAATAAAATCTAATCATATCTAATACATGAGAATTTATACAAAAACTGGCGATAAAGGCGAAACTTCTTTGGTCTATGGTACAAGAGTACGCAAGGACAACTTGAGAATAGAAAGTTATGGAACAGTAGATGAGCTAAATGCTTACATAGGATTGGTCAGAGACCAATTAATCAATACACATCGCAAAGATATTTTGAAAGAAATACAAGACAGATTATTTACTATTGGAGCGTCTTTAGCTACCGAACCTCACAAAGACCGTAAAAAGATTCCTGATTTATATGAATCTGATGTGCTTTTTTTAGAACAAGAAATGGATAAAATGGATGCCGAATTGCCAGAACTTCGGCATTTTGTACTTCCGGGGGGGCATCAGTCTGTTTCTTTTTGTCATGTAGCAAGAACGGTATGTCGCAGAGCCGAAAGATTGTGCGTTACTCTTGCCGAAGAAACAGATGTGGATAACCTGATTATCATATATTTGAATAGACTTTCTGATTACTTATTTGTATTGTCAAGAAAGATGGCACAGGAATTACAAGCAGAAGAGGTAAAGTGGATTCCAAGAGTAAATAAATAAAAAAACTATTTTTATTTTGACTCATTCCAAATTAGTTCTTTTCTGAACAATTTGAACGGTTTGGTTGTATAAGTAGTAATCATAGAAAATACATTTGATATGATTTTCTTACAGGCTAAAATAAAAAATAGATATACTAATGGAAACCATTATTAACAAGAAAACTTCGCTGATGAGCGAAACCGAGAGCAAACTCAACAAACAAGTCCGAATGGAAGGACTTTCTGCTTTTTATTACCTTTCTATGGCTTCTTGGTGTGAAACTAAGGGTTATCTTGGTGCCGCCAAATTTCTTTATGACCACTTTGAGGAAGAAAAGAAACACATGATGAAGCTAATTAGATACATCAATGAGGCAGGTGGGCATGCTCTTGCTCCAGAAATTACTAATCTAAAATATGAATATAACTCCCTTAGAGAGCTATTCGAACACGTTTTAGAACATGAAATCGCCGTAAGTAGAGCTATCAATAACTTGACAGACTACTGTTTCGGAGTTAAAGACTTTGCTACTTTTACCTTCTTACAATGGTACGTTACAGAGCAAAGAGAAGAAGAAAATGTTGCTCGTCGTATCTTGGAGTTTTTTGATATTATTACTGAATCAGGGCAAGGAATGTGGGAAATAGATAAGCAGATTGGGAAATTGGCAGAGCAAATCAAAAAAGATTAAATACAATTATTTACCACAAACACATAAATATACAAGTTTTATTTTTTTCTTGTAATTCCTTGTGTTTGTGGTAAAATAAGTAATGTATTCAAAAACACACACCTTAGAAGCTACACAATAGAAATCTACTCGTCTTGTAAAGACATAATGCTATTGGCTGGTGGTGGCGGCATATTCCGATTATCATTCCTAAAAGGCTGTGCGGGAAAACCGTCTTTGTTAAACAGATTGGCATCAGGATTGTCCGCCCATGCGTATCGCACATATTTAGGATTTTTGATATTTTCATTATAAACAACAATTGTGTTATAGTTTGAAATATAAGCCTTCGCCCATTGGAATTTACCTGTTTCGTCTGCGATAGCAAAACCTTCCAAATATCCATATTGATTCTTAGCCATTAACCCATTGCCCGTTCCTGTCATTTTGAAGGTAACCAGTAACTTAGAATCCTCAAATCTGGTTACAGTATCTACCACAGGACCTAAATAAATGATATTAGTCTTTCCATAACACATCTTGAGTGCTTGAGCGGCTAATCGTTTACCTACTTCATTTTTGTTTTTGGCGAGCGTATTGTCTTCTTCGTTGAGGTCTATCATTACTGCCATGGCTACTTTTTTGATTTTACTCATAGATGCCTGTATTTCACGCATTTCTGCCCAGCTACTTTCTGTATTGGCTTGCAAATTTTTCTTTGCACCATGACGAGGCAATTGCGTAAACAAAAAAGGTAATTCATCATTTATACCTGCTGTACGCCATTTTTCTCGCCAATCAGTAATGAGCGACTGGAAAAGAGCTTGGTAATAACGTGATTTGCCTACGCCAACATTGGCATCTCCTTGCGACCATAAAAAACCACGAATCGGGAATCTATGCAAAGGCGCAATCATGGCATTGTAAAGAAGAGTAGGTTCGTTGCGCTCGCCACGAAAAATAGGATAAGTAGGGATAGCTTTGGAATTAAGTAGCTGAAACCCTACTTTAAATTTCCAATTTCCAGCCAAAGAGTATCTAATAGGGTCATCTCTTTCCACACTTCTCAGATACATTTGGTCGGCAATGCCACTAAATCCACCCTCACCGCCAAAATGAATAGAAAATACGACAATTTCATTTTCGCCCTCTTTGAGGAGTTCTTTAGGAATTTTATACAATCGATTCACACTTTCGTTATAAGTTTGTCCTATTCTTTTGCCGTTGATATATGTAAAATCATAATCATGAATAGTTCCCATGCTAAGAGCCAAATCCTTGTTTTTCAAAATAGTAGGCAAAGTAAATTTTTTTCTGAACCACACCGAACCACTATAATCTGCTAATTCATGCCCCTTAGCCGACCACACTCTTGGCTGATACATTTCCGACCAATCTCTGGTATCCATCGTAGGGGATTCCCAACCTATTTCTTCGTTTTCTTTGAGTCCTTCGTCCAAAAACTCTATTCTTTCCAACCATTTTTTCTGATTAGATACTTCAAATTCTTGTTTTTTTGCTTCCAAATAATTAGAATCTGCTTGTATTTGCTCTATTTTTTCTTTGAGTTCGGGGAAAGTTTTGAGAATATCAGCACTTAACCAAGATTCTATTTTTGAGCCATTAAAAGTTGCTTGGATTAGACCGATAGGAACTTTGGTCTGAGTAAATATTTCTTTGGCAAAGAAATAGCTAATAGCCGAAAAGTGTGCAACCGTTTCTATATCACAAGATTCCCAACCATTTTCGCTTTCAATATCTCCCAAAGGCTTTGTACTGTACTTCTTTTTGACAGAAAACAAGCGAATCATGGGATATTCTGCCTTTAAGAGTTCTTTTTGCCCCTCTCCCGTTTTTGATAAGGGAAAATCCATGCTATTTTGACCACTGCAAAGCCAAATATCCCCAAACATGACATTGCGAAAAGAAATCCGATTATTCGCCACAATATCAAGAATATAAGGACCACTTGCCTGCATAGGAGGTAGCGTTACGCTCCAAGTGCTGTCTTCGCCTGAGCGTGTGCGTAGCACTTTTCCAGCAATTCTTACGACGATTTTTTCACCCTTTTCGGTAGAGCGACCCCAGATAACTACGCTTCTGTCCCTTTGCAAAATCATGTTATCACCAAAAATTTGTGATAAAGTTATATCTCCATAAGAGGGATAAATAGCCATCAAGGTGAGGGTAAAAGTAAAAAATAAAGCAAAAAATATATTTGGAAATGTAGATTTCATATACAGCTTTTTAGTCAAATTTTTAAAACCCCTAAAAGTAAAATTTTTAAGACATAATAGCAAATATCGAACAAAAATACATTAAAACCTCTGATAATTTAAACATAGAAATTAAATTTGCGGTTTTGCTAAAATATTACAGTCTTGTACTGTCCAATTCTGAATAAAAATGAAATTTCATACACTCAAAGTCAAAGAGATAACAAAGGAAACTAATGATACAATCACGGTACATTTAAAACAACCTTTGTTTTCCAAAATTAAATACAAAGCAGGTCAATTTCTGACTATTGTGCTTACCATAGACGGAAAAAGTATTCGCAGAGCCTACTCTCTCAGTAGCGCACCCAATATAGACGAAACCCTTTCTATTACTATTAAAAGAGTAGAAAACGGTATTGTTTCTAATTATGCTAATGACCACCTCAAAGCAGGTGATAAGTTGGAAATTATAGAACCTATGGGGCATTTTTGCATAGAACCTGATAAAAACCTTACGCGCCATATCGTATTGTTCGGGGCTGGTAGTGGCATCACGCCTTTGATGTCTATTGCCAAAACCATATTGATGTTCGAACCCAAAAGCACCGTATCTCTTATTTATGGAAATCGTAGCACAGATACCATTATTTTTAGGCAAGCTATTGAGCAGATGCAAAAAAAGTATGCAGAGAGATTCAATGTAGTCCATGTTTTGAGCAGAGCCGAGAATGATTGGATTGGCTATAAAGGGAGAATAGATAAGTCAATCACTATTAATGTATTAAACCTACTTCCTAAGTTTGACAAAGCCACTACTTCTTACTTCCTTTGCGGTCCAGAAGGCATGATGGAAGAGGTCAATGCCGCCTTGCTCCAACTCCAAACACCTAAAGAACAAATCCATAAAGAAAGTTTTATTAGCTCTACAGCTACCGAAGCCAAAGAAGAAGCTAAACACCAAACAGGAGGTATTGAAAGGGAAGTAACGATTATCTTGGACAATGAGGAATACAAAGTCAAAGTCAAACCCAATAGCACTATCCTCGACTCTGCGCTTGACGCTGGATTGGATATGCCTTACTCTTGCCAAAGTGGGTTGTGTACTGCGTGTAGGGGGAAGAAAAAAGCTGGAGAAGTCAAAATGGACGAAGATGAGGGACTTTCTGATGCTGAAATCCAAGAAGGTTTTGTGCTTACCTGTGTTGGACATCCACTGACAGATGATGTAGTAATAGAAATAGAATAAATCACTGAATTATTTTTTATTTGCCAAACAAAATTTTGCTTAATTATCAAAACTTAACTACCTTTGCAGTCCTTTCAAGGTGAGAGGCAGGCAAAGGTTTATTTGTCTGATAGTTATTAAATGATAATGCTTTCGTTCCTTGCACCAAGCGGAAGTGTATATTAGGTGCAAAATATAAATCTAATGGCGAATAATCAAGTACAAGACTTTGATTGGAACAATAATCAGACATCAAAGAAAAACAAGTTTGGCGCAGGTTACAGCGCAGATGAGAAAGCTAAATTAGCCGCTCTCTATGAAGGCACATTATCAGAAGTAAAAGAAACACAAGTAGTTACTGGGACTGTTGTTAGTATTACTGACAGAGATGTAGTTGTAAATATTGGTTTCAAATCAGACGGTCTTATCCCTCTTTCTGAATTTAGAGATTATACTGATTTGAAGATTGGCGAAGTGATAGATGTATATGTAGAAAACAAAGAAAACCTACTTGGGCAATTGGTGCTTTCTCGCAAAAAAGCCAAAGTTGTAAAAGCATGGGAAAATATTGAGGCTGCCCTACAAAACGATACAGTCATAGAAGGCATAGTGAAGCGTCGTACCAAAGGTGGTTTGATAGTAGATATTTATGGCATTGAGGCTTTCTTACCGGGTTCGCAGATAGACGTAAAACCTATCAGAGATTTTGACATCTTTGTAGGTAAGAAAATGGAAGTAAAAGTAGTGAAAATCAACTATGCTAATGACAACGTAGTAGTTTCTCACAAAGTCTTGATTGAAAAAGATTTGGAAGCTCAAAAAGCAGAAATCCTCAGCAACTTGGAAAAAGGTCAGGTACTCGAAGGTGTTATTAAGAACATGACCAACTTTGGGGTATTTATAGACCTTGGTGGAGTAGATGGCTTATTGCATATCACAGATATTTCTTGGGGTCGTATCAATCACCCAGAAGAAAAACTCCGATTAGACCAAAGAGTACGCGTAGTAGTATTGGATTTTGATGAGGAGAAAAAACGTATTTCTTTAGGTATGAAACAATTAGAGCCACATCCTTGGGATACTCTTGCCGAAGAAATTCAAGTAGGCTCTCCTGTAACGGGTAAGATTGTGAACGTAGCCGATTATGGCGCATTCTTAGAAATCAAACAAGGCGTAGAGGGTTTAATACACGTTTCGGAAATGTCTTGGTCGCAACACTTGAGAAATCCTCAAGACTTTATCAAAATCGGAGACGAGCTAAAAGCAGTAGTATTGACCTTAGATAGAGAAGAACGCAAAATGTCTTTGGGCTTAAAACAACTTACCTCTGACCCTTGGACAAGACCTGACCTCAAAGAACGTTATTCTATCGGTTCTAAACACACAGGTATCGTTCGTAACCTCACCAACTTTGGCTTATTCTTAGAGTTAGAAGAAGGCATAGACGGATTGGTACACATCTCAGACCTTTCTTGGACAAAGAAAATCAAACACCCTTCAGAGTTTATCAAAATTAGTGAAAAATTAGATGTACAAGTGCTTGAATTAGACGTAGATCAGCGTCGTTTGGCTCTTGGACATAAGCAATTAGAAGAAAACCCTTGGGATACCTTCGAAACTATATTTACCGTAGGCTCTGCACATAAAGGCACTGTTATCAGCAAAAATGAAAAAGGTGCTTTATTGGAATTACCTTATGGTATTGAAGGGTTTGCTACTACCAAGCACCTCTCCAAAGAAGATGGTAACAAAGCAGAAGTAGGTGAAACTTTAGATTTTAAAGTATTGGAATTCAGCAAAGAAGATAAGAGAATTATCCTTTCTCATACAAATACTTTTAAAGAAACAAAGGAGAACACTACTCATCACTCTGCAAAAGAAGAAAAGCAAGAAGACTCTTCTAAATCAACTTTAGGTGAGTTAGATGCGCTTGCCCAATTGAAACAAGAAATGACTAAGGCTGAGTAAGTTTTAGTTTTTGAATAATATTTTAAACAAAGCTGTCTATGGTTTTAGACAGCTTTGTTTTTTTTTATTGTCCTTAGCGTAATGATTGTGTACGATAGGCAAAAACGCTCAAACATGATTTCTTTACGTAGCTCTTAAATATTCTCCCTTATTGTGAGTTTTCATTTAATTGTTTTAAAAATTTTAGAGGAAAAACTTGGAAATTTCAATAAAAATGACTTCTTTGCATCAACAATAACACAGAAATTTCCTCTCTGTGATTATCTACCATAATAATACAACTCAATATTCCAATTCATTTGATAATTACTTTCGTACCGATAGTTTTTGAGGTATGGATTGTACTTGTTCTTATAAAAAATTTAACAAAGTCCAGATATAATATATTGATTTTAACTATTTATTCCCTTTAAACTCTTTTTTAAAATGGAAATTTCTAATAAAGAAAATAACTCTTCAGAAAAATATGAGGAATATGTAAAAGCTATTCAGCAATATTTCATAGATAAGGAAGACGATTCAAAAAGTAAAGAGGCAAGAAAAAAATTTCGAGATGCAATAACTTCTATTTTTTCAGAAGATATTAATAAAAAGTTTGAAAAGTGGTTTAGGTATGATGATGTAGAAGATTCTATTAAAAAACTCCTTGCTATTAAACCTAATCATTTACTCTATGGACAAATTCATGATTTACAAGAAGGAATAAAGAAAATATTCCCTAATTATTCACATAAATCACCTCTTAACTTAATATTAGATATTGTCTTTTACAGCTTTAAAGTACAAAAAATATTACCTACTTACCACCATCCTCTTCAAATAGAAAATAGAAATGATATTTTAATAAATGAAAAAACAAAAGAGTATTTATCTGAAAAAAATATTATTTTAGAGGAGTTTAGTTTTTCTGAGCAATTTATCAATAATAATATTAAAGATATTTATCATTTTACAAATGAAATAAAGGAATTGGATTATGAGAGTAATTCATATATTATAGATGCTCGTCGCATAGTTGAAAATGAAGAAGATACAGCTCAAAAAAGATTTCCTATTATTAAACTGCCAGAATCAAAGCTAAATAATCTATTTGATAGTAAAAATAATATAAAATGGATAGATTATATAAAAATACAATTGAGAGACATTTATGAATATGATGATGAAAAAATTGATACGATATTTTCAAAATTTGATACACAAGCACTTTATAAACAGCTTGTCCTCGAATTTTGGAAAAGAAACGGTATTGATATTAAAGACGACAAAGAAAAGCAGGAGCATCTTATTGATACATTTGATACCTTTGCTTTTGAGTTAATTCAGAATCCAGCTTATAAAGTAAAGCACCTGTATTGTGTGCCAATCATGGTATATGCAGATAAAATAAAAACAGGAGCGGCTTTATTCATTATGAGTGATTTTTATATTAGACTTTTTAGGGTGAGCATTGTCCAATATTATATGAGTAGGTTATTCGGTCCCGCTTTTCACACTGAACTACAAGAAATAGCCTCAGAAGCTGAAATCAATGCAGAAGCAATTTCTATTATTTCTCGCAATATTAGTCACAATATCGGTAGTCATGTCTTGTCATATCTCAAAGATATATTTAGAAGCACTGAAAATATTTTGGAGAA
>JALOMS010000023.1 GCA_025455345.1 Thermoflexibacter sp.
ATCAATAAGCCAAATACCCTGCGGAATAATTCCATAAAAATCTTAAAAAAGATGACAAAAATCATCTTTTTAAGCATACATAAGTCATTTTTTTTAAGTTCTTCTCTACTGACTTTTGTAGCATCAAAACATATAAATACATGAGTGTCATCTTTATTCTTATAGGTATTAGTATTTCTGTTGCTTTAGTATTCTTAGGGCTTTTTCTCTGGGCGGTCAAGACCAAACAGTATGAAGATGATTATACACCTTCGGTGAGAATGCTCTTTGATGATGAACTGACTCAAAAGTTATGATATATGTGCTTGTTAAATTATAATGTGAATTTAGAACTATTGCATACACCTTAATATAATTTAAAAAAACAAAAATTAAATCTCCGTCATAAAAAACTTTGAACTATTAACTATAAAAAATTCTATGACATCAACAACCGTAGTAAAAACAGTAGAACAAGCATCACCACGAGTATTGGAAACGTTTGAATATGATAACGTTACGCCAAGAAATTTTGTGATTGCAAGTATTATTTTTGGCGTAGTAGGTATGTTGGTGGGAGTTATTGTCGCATTCCAATTGGTCTATCCTGAGCTTAATTTCGGGATAGAATTCACTTCTTTTGGAAGGATTCGCCCACTACACACTAACGCTGTGATATTCGCTTTCGTAGGAAATGCGATTTTTGCGGGTATCTATTACTCTACCCAGCGTCTTTGTAAGACAAGATTATTTAATGATACCCTAAGCAAAATCCACTTTTGGGGGTGGCAGTTGATTATCCTTGCGGCGGCTATTACGCTTCCCTTGGGTATTACTACTTCTAAAGAATATGCCGAATTGGAATGGCCTATTGACATTGCTATCGCACTTGTATGGGTAGTTTTTGGTATCAATTTGATAGGTACTATTATCAAAAGACGTGAGGAACATATTTATGTGGCGATGTGGTTTTACATTGCTACTTTTATTACTGTGGCTGTCCTACACATTGTGAACTCTTTTGAATTGCCTATTGCCTTCTTAAAGAGTTATTCTTGGTATGCGGGCGTACAAGATGCTTTGGTACAATGGTGGTACGGACACAATGCAGTAGCATTTTTCCTTACCACACCTTATTTGGGTATGATGTATTACTTCTTACCCAAAGCCGCAGGAAGACCTGTTTATTCTTACAGACTTTCTATTGTTCACTTTTGGTCTTTGATATTCATCTATATATGGGCAGGTCCTCACCACTTATTGTATTCTGCCTTGCCTGATTGGGCGCAATCTTTGGGTACTGTATTCTCTGTCATGCTGATAGCTCCATCATGGGGTGGTATGGTAAATGGTCTTTTGACTTTGAGAGGAGTATGGGACAAGGTCAGAGAAGATGCTATTTTGAAATTTATGGTAGTAGCCTTGACAGGTTATGGCATGGCTACTTTTGAGGGACCTATGCTATCATTGAAAAATGTAAATGCGATTGGACACTTTACTGACTGGATAGTAGCTCACGTACATATTGGGGCTTTGGGTTGGAATGGATTTTTTACCTTTGCGATGTTCTACTGGATGTTTCCAAGAATGTTTAATACTAAACTATACTCTACTAAGTTAGCCAATGTCCATTTTTGGGTAGGCACTTTGGGTATTTTGTTCTATGCAATTCCTATGTATTGGTCTGGATTTACGCAAGGTTTGATGTGGAAACAGTTCAATGCCGAAGGCTCTTTGCAATATCCTAACTTCTTAGAAACCGTAACAGCGATTATTCCTATGTACTTCATGCGCGGTTTGGGCGGTCTGCTTTACTTAGTAGGGGTATTTATTATGATTTATAACTTGTGGAAAACTGTGGCAAGTGGTAGCTTCACAGCCAATGAATCAGCCCAAGCTATGTCCCTTGCTAAAAACACCGTTCATCATGATGACCATTGGCACAGGAAATTGGAGAGAAAACCCATCAGACTGGCAATATTCTCTTTGATAGCTATCTTAGTAGGTACAGCCATAGAATTAGTCCCTACCTTCTTAGTCAAATCCAATATACCTACAATTAGCAGTGTTAAACCTTATACTGCTTTAGAGTTACAAGGCAGAGATGTGTATATCAAAGAGGGTTGCGTAGGTTGCCACTCGCAGATGATTCGTCCATTCCGCTCAGAAACAGAGCGATATGGTGAATATGCGAAAGCAGGAGAGTATGTTTATGACCATCCTTTCTTATGGGGTTCTAAGCGTACAGGTCCAGATTTGCTCAGAATAGGCGGCAAATATCCCGATTCTTGGCATTATAACCACATGCTTGACCCGACTTCTATGTCCCCAGGTTCTATTATGCCAGCATATCCTTGGTTATTTGAAAAAACATTGGACAACGACCAATTAGCAGATAAAATTAGTGCCATGAGAACTTTGGGCGTGCCATATCCTGCGGGTTATGAAACACAAGCATTAACAGACCTACAGGCGCAGGCGCAGGAGATTGTAAAAAATCTTAAAGAAGCAGGCATACAGTCCAAGTCTGATACTGAAATCATTGCCCTAATCGCTTATTTACAACGCTTAGGCAAGGATATCAAAGTCAAGTAAAATCTAATTAATAATAGTTGGATAGTTATTTACGATATATGCAAGTAACTGATAATGAATAGAAAATGCTTAGCGTATTTTACAATAAAAAGCAGGCTTACTTAACTATCCAACTATTAAAACTATCAAAGCATCAAAACATTTAAAATTATGATACGCAATACTTTAGAAGCCATACAAGGAATTAATATTTATCCAATCATCTCTTTAGCTATTTTCTTCATCAGTTTTACTCTGATGTTGATTTGGGTAATGAAGGCAGATAAGAAATTTATCAAAAAAATGTCTGAAATGCCTTTAGAATAACTAAATGGAGATGGTTGATAACTGAAAAAGAATATCAACTACTAACAACAAAAAATATTAAACAAATGAAAAGAAACAAATTCAAATTAATTGGTTCTGCCCTTTTTAGCTTGTTTGTAGCTATGCAAGCGCAAGCGCAAGATGCAGTACAAGCAAACGCACCTGTGGCGAGTAGCGGAATGACCCAAGATGAGGTCATGGTGATGACTTTGCTTGGTGCCCTTGTATTACTCATTGTTGCTCCTTTAATCGCTCTTTCTTCACAGCTTTATGGTATCATCAAGACAGTAGAAGAAAGAACAGGAGTAAAAAGAAAAATTCCTGCATTGGGTTCTGGCAACTTAATCAAGGAAGTCCAATCCTTGTTTGCGGGTGGAGGAGAAAACGAACTCATGGAAGGTCATACCTATGATGGTATCCAAGAAATGGACAACGGTATGCCACGCTGGTTATCTGCTATTTTTTATGTAACGATTATTTTTGGCATTATTTATTTGCTTAATTATGAAGTATTTAAGTTTAGTCCATATTCAGCAGATGAGTATAATGTAGAAGTAGCCGAAGCAACTGTAAAATACAATCTTTCTGATAAAGTGAAAATCAAATTAGAAGCATTGACCGACAAAGAGGCATTGGACGCAGGAAAAGTCGTCTATGAGAAAAACTGCGCTGTGTGTCATGGAAAATTGGGTGAAGGTGGAGTAGGTCCTAATATGACTGACAATTATTGGTTGCATGGTGGGGCTTTGGAAAATATATTCAATATTATACGCATAGGTGTACCTGAAAAGGGTATGATTGCTTGGAAGGCTCAGTTCAAAGATGAGCAGATATTGCAAGTTGCAAGTTATATATTGACGCTCAAAGGTACAAATCCTCCCAATGCGAAAGCTCCTCAAGGAACAGAAGAAAAATAGACATAATAGGCAAATGAAATTGGTGATTGGTTGATAACTAAAACTTTATCAACAAACAGATTTGATAAAATGCAAACTGCCTCATTCAAGATGAATGAGGCAGTTTTTATTATACAGTTTCTAATACCTCTGTCTCTGTCTTTTCTTCTTTGCTTACTTCTTTTTTGTTTTGGAAGCCTTTATTGACTACATATACACTTATCAAAATCAATCCAATAGAAAGCCAAGTATAGGCATTAATTTTCTCGTCTAATAGCCACCAACCCAAAAAGATAGCTACCAAAGGGTTGATATAAGTATAAAGCGAAACAACTGTTACTGGCAGATGAGCCAAAGAATAAATATATGCACCATAACCCGTAATAGACCCAAAAGTAACCAAATACAAAATAGCTAACCAAGCCTTTGTATTAGAAAAACTAAGAAAATCATAATTATCAACAGTGAATAAGCCAAAAATATTCATGACTATCCCTGTAAAAATCAATTGGATAGTAGCAACCACAAATGGGTTTGCCGTAGTTTTATGCTTCTTGTTTAGTACCATACCCGCCGCCCAACTGATGTTGCATAAGACGGCTAACATCAGACCAAAACCAAACTCTTCGGTTGTTGATACAAAAAGCCCATCATAAAAGATAAGCAATAACCCTGAAAAACCAACGGTCAAGCCTATAAATATCTGGCTATTGATTTTCTCTGATTTTTGAAATATCATATTCAAGCCCAATACCCAAAAGGGCAGAGAAGCACAAATGATGGATGCCGTATTGGTAGGCATATAACGCAATGCCCACACTAAGAGCGCATTAGCCAAGCCTATCATCAAAAAACCATTGATGGAGATAATCTTTATATCTTTGAAAGAAGGAATAGGATATCGCTTCATACCAAATACATAAGAGCCAAGTAATATACCCGCTAAAATGCAACGTATCCCAGAAACAAAAGCAACAGGCATGGTTTCAACCGCAGCGCGAGAGGCAATGAATGTAGTTCCCCAAAAGAAACAAACGCAAGCTAAGGCAATATAAGCCTTAAAATTATTCCGTGGCATGGACTTAATTAGGAATTGTAAGTTAAAAAAGTCAATCTTTTAAGATTTCAGAACATAAGGCAATCTTTGAAAGTTCAAAAAATAGAGAAATGCTCCAAATTTGTCATTATTTTTGCTTTACTTTGCGCTAACTAATTCACCCTTCTTATTTTTTACCCCTAATCTTATATTTTGTTTTCTTCTATTCAATCTCTCTAATGAGGAAATTGATTATTTTGTTACTTTTGGGGTTAAGCGGGTCTGTAAGTAGTTTTGCCCAATCTGGACGACTCAATGATTTGCAAGAAGCTCTTGCGCTCTCGACTAAAAGGAGTTATGACAATGTATTGGAGCAGATAGCTTCGGCAATGGATACGCTTGATTTTTATACTGCTCAAAAAGAGTGCTTAGAAACCATAGAAATAGCCCATACACTTAAATATCAACGTCTTGCCCTCCCGCAAGCCTACGATATTTTGGCAAATATCTGTAAAAAACACAATCACCCCGATTTGGCATTGGAACATTACTTAAAAATTACAGAGTTCTATGAAATAGCCAATTATAAAAAAGCCTTGGCGCATACCTACTTCCGCATTGGGTTATTACATTTTAATGCCAAACATTACGGTCAGGCACAGAGATTTCTCCAAAAAGCACTCAAGACAGCGCAAGACTCTTTGGAAAGTCGCCAAGTCATTAATGCCTACAATGCCATCGCTTTATGCTATAAAGATGTCAATAATTACCCCTTAGCTGTCAAAAATTTTGATACAGCATTAGGCATAGCTCAAAAAGCACAGGATAGTGTTTTTATTGGCGTAATTTATAGTAATATCGCAAGCGTACACTATGAAAAAAAAGAATATCAACAAGCACTTCATTATTTCCAACATGGCTTACGAATGAATCTCGCTTATCAGGGTGAGGAAGGACAAATCGCTAATATCTATAATGCACTTGGAAATACGTATTTGAAAACCAAACAAATAGCCCCTGCAAAAGAATGTTTTGAAAATGCACTCCCTTTGGCTAAAAAATCCAATGCACTTTTAGCCTTTCAAGAGGCTTACCAAGGACTTGCCCAAATATACGAATCTCGTAATGATTTTACGAAGGCGTATCAGTATCATGCTTTATTAAAACAAATGAGCGACTCCATTAATCTCAAAACTAAGCACTTAGCAATCTTAGAAATGCAACATCGCTTTGATACGGAGCGCAAAGATAATCAAATCTTACTGCTTCATAAAGACGCAGAGAATCACCAATTTCAGAGGATTAGCTTTGTACTTGGGAGTGGAACATTGCTCTTACTCACATTCTTTTTTATTAGAAATTATTTCAAAGAGCGTAGGAACAATATTCTATTAAAAACACAGAACCAACAAATAAATCAGCATAGGGAAGAAATACACACGCAAGCCCAACAACTTACGCAACTCAATAATACCAAAGACAAATTGTTTTCTATTATTTCCCACGACCTCCGTAGCCCACTCAGTAGCCTGAATAGTGCTTTGGCTCTATTGCAAACACAGAATATCTCCCAAGTAGATTTCCAAAGAATTATATCAGAGCTAAGGAAAAATTTGGACAATGTACACTTTACCTTAGAAAACCTACTCCAATGGTCTTATACCCAAATGAGTGGGATTAAAACGAATGTACAACTTTTTGATATAAAGGAAGTTACTGACGAAATAATAGCTTTATACGAAACCAATCTCCAAGACAAGGAAATCGTTTTAGCCAATCTGGTAAGGGGTAAAACCTTAGTCAAAGCGGATAAAAATCAGATTAGACTCATCATCAGGAACTTAGTTGCTAATGCTATTAAGTTTACTAATCATGGAGGTAAAATTACCCTTAATACTGAAGTCAGAGGGAATTGGGTGATATTTTCTGTGGCAGACACAGGCGTAGGTATGGGGATACTGGAAGCAGAGCAATTGTTTGAGCAAACAACGCATTTTACCAAAAGAGGAACAGCAAATGAGAAAGGAACAGGCTTAGGGCTAATCCTGTGTAAAGAGTTTGTAGAAAAGAATGGTGGACAAATATGGCTCAAAAGCAAGGTAGGAGAAGGAACGATTTTCTATTTCTCTTTGCCTTGTATAGCATAGCCTGTAATTGTGTATTTTTAATGTAAAATATGCTTTAGCGTGTTTAGTTTACAATACATATTTCCTCACGCAGGTAACAAAAGTAAGTGGCTTTATACTGCTTTTTACTCAACTTAAAATTTCTAAAACTATGAAAACAAAATTATTTTTTACCCATGTATTGATTATAATTGTACTTTTTTCGTGTCATAAAGTAGAGCAAACACCTGATAGTTCTGTTTTAGGAATAATCAAGGCAAAAATTGATGGGAAGGATTGGCAAAGTTCTGTTTTACAATTTGGAGCAACTTCTGCACCTGAAGGCTATTTTTCTGATATATACAATAAAAGATATGATAAAAGAGACCAAATCATTCAATATTTTAGAGTAACAGGTACTGATAAAAGTAATGTTAGTCTTACTATTGATGGAGATGGTTGTCCACAAGAAATGGGTAGTAGGTGTGGTATTTTTTTCGTTAGGGGTGTGGTAAGAGAACCAAGAAATTCAGGAATTATTCAAGTGAATAATAACATTTATTACGCAATCCCTGAAACTAATTACATCGAAATTATTGATGCAGATATTGAATCACTTACCATAGAAGGTCGCTTTTCTTTTACTTCTATGACTAAGAATAAAGAGGCTATAGATACGGTAAGAGTAAGTGAGGGATATTTTAAATTAACATTTCCTAACAGACCATATTAGTTATTTTGTAATGAGATAGATTAATTCATTCTATCATTATTGGTTTTAATAGAGCCTCTTTTTGGTTTAAAAATAATGATGAAAACTTTCCCCCATGTATATTAGAAAAATTACTCATTTTTATGAAAGCTATGAACAAATAGAATACTTTTTGTCCCCTACTGGTCAAGATTTTTAACTATCATAGAAAAATCTTGACCATCTTAAAAGAGAATTTGTTATTCTCTCACAGGCACAAACGCAACCCCATAGGCATTTTAAAATTGTGCTGTACCAGAGTCAAAAGTTAAGAATCATTGAAGTAATTTGATTTTTTGTACATTGTTCAAAATTAATGCTTACTTTTGAGGCTTTATATCAAAATAAGTAGTGATAAATGTTTATACCCAAGATGTTAGACCGCAGTATCCCCCCAACTATCTATCCAATACAGGACTTTACATTAAAAAAGCCTATTACACAAGTGCTTCCCAATGGAATTTCTGTCCATTTTATTAATGCTGGTGTGCAACCTATTGTTAGCGTACAACTCATATTCCCAACAGGTTCATGGCTGACCAATACACCAGAGCTAAATCACTTCACTGCCAAGATGTTAGTAGAAGGTACTGTCCGTAAAAATGCTACGCAGATTACAAATGAAATAGATAAGTATGGGGCTTTTTTAGAAGTAGGCGCGGGCTTAGACGATTCTTCCATAGATTTTAATTGTTTGAACAAATATTTGCCACAGCTATTGGGAATTGTAGAAGAACTGCTTTATGAGGCTACTTTTCCAGAGCAGGAGTTGGAAAAACTAAAGAAAATTGCCATTCAAAATATTAAAATTAATAATGAAAAAACAGGGTTTGTGGCGAGTAGCGAGTTTAAAAACAACCTTTTTGGTAAAACCAATCCTTATGGGCATATTACGACCATAGAAGATGTATTACAAGTAAATCCCGCCCAACTCATCGCACACTACCATCAGTATTTTTCTAAACAACCCTTTAGGGTGATTGTTGCTGGTGCATTTGCAGAGGAGGAAATGTTACTGATTAGCAATTTTTTTGGGAAGTTGGAAATCAAAAAACAAAACCATACACATCAAGTAGCTCACCTTACCCAAACCAACTATACACCAATTTATATAGAAAAAGAGAATGCAGTCCAGACATCTATCAGAATAGGGAAAGAGGTGCTAAAGCGTGGGCATGAGGATTTTACGACCCAACTTGTTCTCAATACAATTTTAGGCGGCTTTTTTGGTTCGCGCCTGATGAGCAACATCAGAGAAGAAAAAGGGCTGTCTTATGGTATTTCTTCTCAAATTAGTATCTTGAGAAATGCGACTTATATGATGATAGGTACAGATGTCAAAAAAGACCAAAGACAAGTAGCTTTGGACGAGATTTACAAAGAAATTAACCTACTCATGCAACAGCCTGTACCTCAAGAGGAGTTGGATTTGGTCAAAAACTATATGAAAGGAGTGTTTGTCAGCTCCCTCAATACTCCTTTTGCGCTTGCGGACAAATTCAAGACTATTTATGCCTTTGGCTTATCAGAGGACTATTATGACAGACATATCCAACGTATAGAAGATATAACCTCGGCGCAGATACTGGACTTAGCCAATCGTCTTTACCAAGACCAATTTACAGAAGTGTTGGTAGGCTAAGTATCTGTTCTCCTGTCATAAAACATACTTCTTTGAATGAGGTCATATAATCTAAGACTTGCTCTAAAGCATAAATGCGATAGGGTAGCCCTGCGATATAGGGTGTTAGTACAATAGAGATAATTCTACCGCCGTATTTCTCTGCTTCCGCATACAGACAGTCAAAGTTGTCTTTTAATTGCTCTATGAACTGAGTTTCATTGTGGTGATAATCTATAAATATTTGTCTATCATTGATTTCCTGCGAAAGAGGCATGATTACCAGTTCTCCATATTTTGTATTCATTTGATACGGAAGGTTATCATTTGCCCAATCACAACAAAACTCCATACCCAATTCTTTGAGCAAATCGGGCGTATGAGCAGATTGGGAATATGCTGGAGAAAGCCATCCCTTGACAGCCTGCCCAGATAACTTTCTTAGGGTTTCTATGGATTGTAGTATTTGCTCTCTTTCTATATCTTCGTCCATTCCTCCGTAATGTAAAGTATCCATATCTACCCCATGAGCAATGATTTCATATCCTCTGCGATTGATTTCTTTGACAAGATAAGGATAACGCACAGCTACCTCAGAATTGATAGCTATCGAGCAGGTCAAGGGCTTGTCATCTATCACATATTTGCTTAAAGTATTCCAAAGTCGGAAAATACCTACTCGATTTCCATAATCCCGTGTCGTATAGTGCCTAAAGTCAGGATAAGGAGTTTGCATACTACCTGCCGCTTTAAAAGGCTTCCCTTTGGGATTGAGAGGAAAGAACTCTGACAAAATAGTAATCCAAACAGCAACTTTCTTGTTATCGGGAAGTTGGATAGATTTTCGCTCGAACAAATTAGACCAAGTATATCTGTCATGATCCATCCCGTGTCTTCGCATGGGATAAGTAAGATAATCAGACTGCAAACTCATTTTTTTAGACTATAGAAAGTTATTTTGCCTATTAAAAAAAGTGGTGGATTTGGTATGCAAATATAATAATATGGGGTAGAATATAGATAAACTTTACGATATTTTATTCACCGCTAATTCTGCTACTGTCAATCCTATGGAAAGAGAGGAAGTAGCGGCAGGAGAAGGAGCATTCCCCACATGAATCACTGCCTTGTTCTCAATAATCAAAAAGTCATCTATCAGCCCTCCCGTCCTATCGCAGGCTTGCGCTCTTACCCCCGCTCCACCTTCTTCTAAGTCAGCTTCTTGAATCTCAGGAATGAGCCTTTGGAGAGCCTTTGTAAAAGCAGTTTTGGAGAAAGAACGATAAAACTCCCCTAAGCCTGTTCGCCAATATTTAAACGCCACTTTCTGAAATCCCTTCCAAGTCAAGGAATCTATAGTTTCTCTCCAATTAAAGTCGCTCCTTTGATAACCCTCTCTTTTGAAGGCAAATACGGCGTTAGGTCCTGCCTCTATGCCGCCATTAATCATGCGCGTAAAATGCACCCCCAAAAACGGAAAATTAGGGTCAGGCACAGGATAGATAAGATGTTTGACCAAATACTGTTTGGCTGGCTTGATGATATAATACTCACCTCTAAAGGGTACGATTCTATAATCGACTTTTTCTTGGGTCATAGCCGTGATTTTATCGGAGTATAATCCAGTACAGTTAATGAGCAGTGAGGTAGTATAGGTTTTTATTTGTGTAATAATCTCATAACCAGAGCTTTGTTTTTGTATTTTCCCCACCTTCTCTCCAAGGAATACCTGTCCCCCCTTTGCTCTAATGAGGTCTGCATAACGTTGGGCAACAGCTACATAGTCTATGATTCCTGTATAAGGTACATAAATCCCCTCAATACCATTACAGTAAGGCTCTATTTCCTTGATTTCTTCTTTGCTAATTTTCTTGATTTTGTCTAATCCATTTGCCAATCCTCTCTGATATACATTGTCCAAAGTTTGCAGTTCTTTGCTTTCAGTAGCTACAATGATTTTTCCGCAAAGCTCGTATGGAATATCCTCTTTTTGGCAAAATTCTAAGAGCATATTATATCCACGAATACAATTCAATGCCTTGAGGCTATTGGGCTTATAATAAATTCCCGAATGGATTACTCCGCTATTGTTGCCCGTTTGGTGTTGGGCTACAGCCTGCTCTTTTTCTATCACACACAGTTTGGTTTGTGGGCGTAATTCTAAGATTTTTAAAGCAGTAGCTAATCCTACTATGCCTCCGCCAATAACGACTACATCGTATTTCATCTTATTTTTATTTTAAATCATGGGTAACTATGGAGATGCGAAATTAGTCGAAAACTTGAAAAAACATAGAATTATCCTGTTTGATGTGCTTATAAAAGACAAAAAATGAAAAGTAGTTGCGAAATAGAAATTTACTTATAAATTTGTAGCCTAATATTTGCGGAAAAAGAATAAAATTCAAATTTATCTAATTATCTCACTACTTAACTAAAAATTTCTCGATTAAAGTCCTTGCGTTATGGTCAATAAAGAGGTCGAATTATTATACGAAAACTATCAAAAACACAGCAATACCAAACTTAGCCAAGATGAGTTTGTTACCTTATTGACCTTTTTTCCTGCTGTACAGGTTTTGATTGCTGATGGAGAAATAGACAAAGAAGAGTGGATATACGTACAACACATTGCCAAGTCTATGGCAGAAACTTACAAAGACGAGGTTACTAACAAATACGAACTCATAGACTTACAACAAACCTATGAGGCAAATCTATCTTATATCCTACAAAATATAAATAATTGGTCAGAAAAGTTTACCTATGGTCTAAAACATTACCTCAAAGATATGCCCGAAGTCAAAGAAATCGTATTTGATGTAATGTATATGTTTGCAGATGCCTCCAATGATGTTTCCAAAGCGGAAAAAGAAATGATAGAAAATTTGAAGGCAGACCTTGACCTTGTCTAATTCACTGCGGTCAATCTAATTCTCCTAATATCCACATTAGCAACAAACAAATCACAATGACGATAAAAACTAAGGTTTTTCTATCCTTGTACCACATTTTCCTAATCCCATCGGGGGTATGTAGTTGGTGATAGGTCGTGATAAAAGTATTAAAATTTTTATGTTTTCTTATCGTCTGAGTATCAGGGTCAGGCTTATCTATATTGACTTTAACTTTATTTGACACGTAGGTATGATTTTAGTTTTACAAAAGTAAAGATAAAAATTTCATTATGACAACGTTTAAATACAATCTTTAGTTTGTAAAACCGTAGGATTAATAAAAATTAAGATATTACACTTTTGTATGAATTTCTCTACTACTTTGTACCTTTGTAGCTCTAAAACAAACCATCATGTACAAACTGATTTTTCGCCCTATTTTATTTCTATTTAGTGCAGAAACGGCGCATAGCATTACGTTTAATGTGCTTAAATTAGTAGGGAAGTTGCCTTTTGCAAAATCAATTATCAAAAGTATTTTTCACTACGAACACCCTCATTTGGAGCGCAATATATTAGGTCTCAAGTTTGAAAACCCCATAGGATTAGCGGCAGGATTTGATAAAAATGCCGAGCTTATTGATGAGTTTGCCAATTTTGGCTTTGGTTTTATAGAAATCGGTACAGTAACCCCCAAAGGTCAAGAAGGGAATCCTAAACCTCGCCTATTCAGGTTACTGGCAGATGAAGCTATCATCAATCGCATGGGGTTTAACAATGAAGGTGTTGAGAGCATAGTAGAACGGCTAAAAAAAAGAAAATCCAACATCATCGTTGGCGGAAATATTGGGAAAAATAAAGCAACCCCCAATGAAGCCGCCGTTCAGGATTATGAAATAACTTTTGATGCTTTATACGACTTTGTTGATTATTTCGTCGTCAATGTTAGCTCGCCCAATACCCCTAATTTGAGAGAATTACAAGACAAAGAGCCTTTAAAAAAAATCTTGCAAACCTTGAAAGATAAGGCAAATACAAAATCAATAGCCAAGCCTATCTTGCTCAAAATAGCTCCAGACCTCAATGAGGCTCAGCTAAACGATATAATAGAAATTACAAAAGAAATAGGCATTGCGGGTATTGTGGCTACTAATACGACTATCGGCAGGGCAAATCTCCATACACCACAAGCGGTAATCCAACAAATCGGTGCGGGGGGGCTAAGTGGAAAACCATTGAGGAATAGAAGCACAGAAATCATCAAATTCTTAAGAGAACGCTTAGGGAAGTCTTTTGTCATCATTGGGGTAGGTGGCATTTTTACAGGTGCTGATGCTCAAGAAAAATTAGAGGCTGGAGCAGATTTGGTACAAGTTTATACAGGATTCGTCTATGAAGGCGTAAGTATGGTGAAAACCATCAAAAAAGCCTTATCAAAAAATTTTAGCTAATTTTTCTCTGATTGCAAATGAAAAAATTATAAATTTGATATTCTTTGTAATTAAAAACGAGGAATTTTTAAACGTATGTGGAAAGCAGTAGGAACTTTTATTCTCAAAAAGAATGAAAATATTAACCTTATTATCAGACGGATTTCCCAAATAAATGTTTTCGTTGCTATTATTTTGCTAATTTATCGCTATGGTTTTTTATTATCTGAAACAGAAGCACAAGAGGTATTCCAAACTCTTGATATTCAGTTTTTTCTCTATATTTTTTTATTTGGGTTAAGATTATTTTTCTCTTTTGATAAGTTAGAGTTTGTGCGCGAAGAACGCTTTGAGTTGATTTTAAGTTGTTTGATAATCTTATATGGATTACCCAATCTTCTTTTTGACTTTCGCTTGGGATATTATTATATCCAACTTTTTTCTATTGATAGCCCTACGGTGTTTTATCAGCACTTTTTGAGTGTTTTTTTGGTAATTATTATTATTTTAGAAGTCTCGAAAAGTGCAAATCGTATCTCCGAGCTAAAACTCAAGCCTGCCACTACCTTTGTAATGAGTTTTATCATTTTGATTTTTACAGGGGCAGGCTTGCTGATGTTGCCCGCCATGACCATCGAGGGTTCTATGCCGTTTATAGACGCACTTTTTACCTCTGCGAGTGCTTCTTGTGTAACAGGATTGATAGTAGTAGATACAGCTACTTATTTTACATTCAAGGGAAAATTGGTCATTATGGGCTTGATACAGTTAGGTGGCTTAGGAATAGTATTATTTGCTACTTTTTTTTCCAGCTTTTTATCAAGCGGGGTAAGCCTAAAACAGCAGTCTATCATGCAGGATTTTCTAAGTAGTGAAAACCTTGCTTCAGCAAAACAGTTATTGCGTAAAGTAGTGTTTATTACGCTGTTGGTCGAGTTTACTGGATTCTTATTGATATTTTTTTCTTGGGATGAGGAAATCAGTAATGCAGAACAGCTTTTCAGTAGCTCTGGGGACAAAATTTTTCATTCTATATTTCACGCTGTTTCTGCGTTTTGCAATGCTGGTTTCAGTACATTTACCGATGGTATGTACAATACAGGCTTAAAAACCCAAAGGTTATACGCAGTACATTTCATTCTTTCATGGTTGGTCATATTTGGTGGTTTGGGCTTTACGGTAATAGAAGATGTATTTCACCCCAAAAATATTAGGAAAAGACTGATTACTCCTTGGAAAAGACTGACGCATAATACCGCCATTACCCTAAGATTTAGTTTTATATTGGTAAGTGTAGGAACTATCGCTTTTATGATTTTTGAATTCCAACAATTGCGAGACAGGACTATCATTGAGGCATTTATTACTGCTTTTTTCCAATCAGTCGTTACGCGTACCGCAGGTTTTAATTCTATGGATTTTGCTCAATTACAAAATGCTACTATTATTTTATGTATATTTTTGATGTTTATAGGAGCGGGGTCTGGTTCTACGGCAGGCGGAATAAAGGTTACTACTTTTGTAATAATTTTATACTCTTCCATCGCCAATATTGTGGGTCAGAAAAGTATCAATATCCAAAAGCGCAATATTCCTACTGAAACGGTGAGCCGTGCTTTTGCGATTTTGATGTTTGCCGTAACCTATAATTCTTTTGTTATTTTCTTATTATCTATTACAGAGTCCGAGAAGGATATATTGAAAGTTGTATTTGAACAAATATCTGCCTTTGCTACCGTAGGTTTGAGTATGGGTATTACCGCAAAGCTATCTTTTATGGGCAAGTTGCTGATTACGATTACAATGTTTGTAGGACGTGTGGGAACGGTAACACTGGCATTAGCTCTTAGTAAGAAAGCCGTAAGCACTGCTTTTGAGTATCCTAAAACGCACTTAATGATTGGGTAAATTACCTATTCTTATATAAGTTCCAATCCTACTATTCGCTTGATATAAGTAATTGAACTTTTATAAGCGTTCTTTGTATTAAAGTCCCATTGGGACGATATATTGGTAGAAAACGTAATTTTAACACAGCCTGTAAGTCCCAT
>JALOMS010000475.1 GCA_025455345.1 Thermoflexibacter sp.
GTGTAGTTTGCGTAAAACCAGCCACAGAAACACTTGGTTCGGATTTGTTGAGGCGCGGCAGATTGGTGATTTCGTCTATATTGGATTTATAAAAGTTTACAACTTTGGTAGAATCTATCTGAGCAAAAATAACAGAAGGTGAAAAAATTACATAAAAAAAAAGTAATAAAGATAAATTTGCCTTTCTACATAGACAAGTAATATGATACAGATGTAATTTTATTTTTGAAAATACTGACTTCATCTATTTTTTTAGTTTTTTTAATGTTTCTGTATGATTTACTTTTAGCTTTATTTTTGCTTGTAGTATGTAAGAGAGGGTAAATCGTGTTTTTGATTTAGCAATTAAATGATTTTTTTTTATTATCTTAGCAAAAACTATTCAAAATATTAATATGAGTAAGAAAAACAGTATTTATTTTATTTTTATATGCTTTTTGGAATTACTTTCGTGTAACACTCCCAAAGACCCAGCTCCGCCTATCCCAATCTTTAATGCAGAAGAATTGGTAGGGAAATGGAAATTAGTGGCAGGTTCGGCGGATATAGGCGGAGGAGCTATTGTGATTCCTAATATTTTTGATAGGACAAATGGACTCTTGCAGGCAGATACGACAGGCTTCTGCTCTCAAAACGCTATTTTAGAATTGCGAGCGAATAATCAGTTTTTGGAAACGAGCAATTGTTACAAGGATATTGTAAATAATTTATGGTCAGGGACTTATGTTTTTAGACAAGATGCGGCTACTTTTGTGCTTACCTATCAGGCAGAAGCTAAAATTACCCCTCGTGCTTATCGAATTACAGACTTGAATAGTACGGAAATGAAAGTTAATTATAGCGATACGCGACAAGGGATAGTTTTCCTCAGCAAATTGACTTATCAAAGACAGGATAAACGCTGAAAATATTAGGAATATATCCTACCAAAATCAGTAAAAATGTTTTTACTTCTCTACACTGCTTGGCTCGGCTTCAGAAATCTGCATAGGATAGGCTTGTTGTGCTTGTTCTAACTTATTTTTCTGCTCTTTTGATAGATTTTCTGGGGTAGTATTTACCATGTCTAAGTATTCTTCCAAAGAGATGCCTAAAAAAACAGCCCTTAATTCGTGATAGCTACGTTTTACCTCGTCTAATACATTGACATAAATAGCATAGTTAGTTCCTCTATCCGTTTTGACAGAAACGATTGCTTTTTGTGGATTCTCTGATAGTTTTTCACTTTGTGAAGCATTGACGATAAACTCCTTGATTTTGTTTTTTAAACTTTGTAAGTCAATGAGTTGCTCATCAGCTAATAATTGATTTTGAGAATTTACTAAGATATTAAGTACATTCCTATCCTTTACTGGAGCCGTAGGCTGGTCTGGCAGATAAGGCGGAAGGCGCATAGAAAGTCCCTTGTCTGAGGCAATGGTGGTAGTTACTAAGAAAAAAATAAGTAGTAAAAAGGCGATGTCAGCCATAGAACTGGCATTGACTTCCGCGCTCCCTTTGCGATTTACTTTTTTTGTGAATATCATAGTTATTTGAAATTTAAAGTGTTGAATTATAATAACTTGCATAATATTACTCTTCGTATTTCTGTATAAACAATTACTAAAAACGCAAGTAGGATTAAGCAATAGGTAGTGATAAGACCACCACCGATAAGTTTACTATTAATACGCTCTCCATCATGCAAGATTGATGATTTTAAAGAGTAAAAGATTTCATCACTGGATAGAATATAACTGGTCAAGAATATGATAGATATAAAGCCAATTGAAAGAAAGAGTTTAACTAAATCATTTTTTCTTTGTCTAAATAAGGAAATAATCTCAAAAACAAAAGAAGATATGATGCTCATAATGAGGATTGTATAGCCTGTAAATAACAATATATTTATCATGTCAATAATAGTTTATATGATTAAGAAGTTAAAAAAAAGCATGGATACAAGAAATCTTACTTTCTTAGATTTATCCATGCTCCAATGATGGTTAGCCCAAAGTAAATGTAATAGGAATCACCATTTTTTGGCGTACAGGGCGACCTCTCTGTTTGCCCGGCTTCCATTTTTTGGCTTCTTTGACTACTCTTTCAGCCTCCTCGTCGCATCCCGCGCCTATTCCTTTTACTGCTTTGATGTCTGTCAGACTACCATCTCTTTCTACTACGAACTGTACGAATACCTTGCCTTCTACGCCCATACGCCTTGCCTGAGCGGGGTATTTGAGGTTCTTACCTAAGAATTTATAGAAAGCTTCCATGCCACCTTCAGGCTCTGCACTGTCTTCTACCACTGTAAATGGGGCATCGTCTGCTACCTCTTCAGGCTCTTCAGTAGGTTTTTTCACAAACACAGGTGCAGAAATCGCATCTTGTGGTTTGATATCTACCGTCAAGTCCACTTCTATCTCCTCTATGTCTTCAGTATCATCAGGAACCTCTACGACCACAGGTTGGATTAGTTTGGGTGGTGGTGGCGTTTGAGTCGTATTAGGGATTTCTATAATTAGCTCTTCTGAAGTTGCCAATGGCTCAAACAAGGCTATTGGTTCTTCGCCATAGCTTTTCCACTCAAATGCGACTAAAGTAAGTGCCAAACTAATGGTCAATCCTAAGTTGAAGCGAAGCCCCCAGCCTTTGCTCCAAGTGCTTTTTTTGAAATAATCAGTCATGATTTTTAAAAGATTTAGATGTTAAATAATTAATTGCGTATATTAAATAGCTGGTTGTCAATGTATTGTTAAAATTATAATTTTTTAAATAAATTTAATAAATTCTGAAATTTTAGAATATTTTAAATAAAATAGTCAATTCTCTAAAAGAAAAGATATGCTCAAATACATTTTTTGCTATTTTGAATCCATAATGGAAGTGTTACAAGAAAAGATACAAGATGTAAAAATTTTTTTTATGATTTTATGTTATTGTATATACAAGCTCATTCTTGAAATATTTTTTATCTTTGCATAATTTTAAGACTAAACAAATACATCAAACTTACAACTATTTGATTTACAATCATAAATAGTCTATTATCTAACTTTTGAACTTATCTTTTTTTATGAAAAAAGTTTTACTTATCATTTGCTTGATGTTCAATATTGTTGTTGCTATCTGCCAAGAAAATACTCCAAACAAGCAGTTTATACATCAGCTTTTGCAAGAGCGCAAGGACTTATTTGGTAAAATCTTACAAAATCCCAATAAATTTCAGGTACAAGTTATTTATACTCAAATCAATAGAGACCAAAATAATGTGCCTACCTTTAGAGAATTTCATTATCGAGTGGACAAGTCCTTTTATTTCTACCCCGCAAGCACTATCAAATTTCCAGCAGCTATTCTTGCTTTGGAAAAGATAAATGAACTGAATATCAATGGATTCACTAAGGACGCACGTATGCAAATAGATAGCGGTTATATAGGTCAAACCAAAGTGCTTTATGACTCGACTTCTAAATCGCTTTATCCTTCGATTGCTCATTATATCAAAAAATTATTGGTAGTCAGCGATAATGACGCTTACAATAGATTGTATGAATTTTTGGGGCAGAAGTACTTGAATGACAAATTAAAAGAAAAGGGATTTGCAAATACTAAAATTGTTCATCGTCTGTCGGTGGGGGATAGTGGGGAAAAAACAAGATATACGAACCCAATGTCTTTTTATAATGAGGGGAAAATAGTTTATAATCAGCCACTTACCTATAATGAAAAGACATATAATTCCTACAAGCTGAAAAATCTAATGATGGGAAAAGGTTTTATTCGCCAAAAAACTTTGGTCAAAGAACCCATGAATTTCTCTACGAATAATTATATTTCATTAGAAGACTTGCATCATATCCTCCGAAATCTCCTGTTCCCTGAGTCCATCTCTGAAAATCAAAGATTTAAGCTCACAGAGAGTGATTATAAGTTTCTGTATAAATACATGGGCATACTCCCCAAGGAATGTGATTATCCTAATTATAAGCAAGATACAACTTATACAGACCATTTCGCTAAATTTTTGATGTACGGAGATGGCAAAACTCCTATTCCTGCTCATATACGTATTTATAATAAAATAGGGATGGCGTATGGATTCTTGATAGACAATGCCTATATCGTAGATTTTGAAAACAAAGTAGAGTTTATGTTATCTGCGGTAATTCATGTCAATGAGAATCAGATTTTTAATGATGGGATTTACGAGTATGAAAGCATAGGTCTCCCTTTTTTAGCTAATTTGGGGAGAATAGTTTATGAGTACGAACTCAAAAGAACTAAGCAGTATGTGCCTAATTTACAAAGATTTGTAATAGATTAGAACTTCAAAGGGTCTAAATTTTTAAAATGCCCATTCATACGGATGACTTCTTTGGTGCGTTCCATTTCT
>JALOMS010000024.1 GCA_025455345.1 Thermoflexibacter sp.
ACCTTTAAAGTGTCAGTTAATTGATATTCAAAGTGTTATCTTTGTAATACTTTACTTTAATTTTGTTCAATTACTTAGTATATCCACAAAAATAAAAACTTTATAATATAAAGAATCGCAATGGTAAAATTTGTAAGATTATAAATTGGTGAAAAACAATATATTCTTTTACATTAGCTTATCAAAACAAGTGAATATATGTTTATTTTTGCTAACTTACTTAATATTTATCAGTGTGCAACTTCTAAAACATAGAAAACGTTATAAAGCTATGCCTCTATATTTGTATATTTATCAATTCATACAACTATCATCATGAACTCCATACAAGAGAAAAAAAGAATATACCTCAAAGGAATAGATTCCACAGTTTGGGAACACCCCGCAGACAGGGCGGCATTGAAAGCACTGCAAAATGTGCCTGCATTAGATACTGTCATAAAATCTATACTCAGCCCAACAGTAGAAAAATCCATTAGATTAGCTACGCTTGCCTCAGCCGTCAAGGTTTCGGAAAAACAATTTTCTAAAATATATTCTTTACACCAAGAAGCGTGTAGGATTTTAGACATAGAAAAACCAGATTTGTTTATTGCCCAAAATCCAGTCATTAATGCGTATGCAGTTGGTTGGAACAAACCTTTTATCGTATTAAACACATCTCTAATCCAAGCACTTGATAATGAGGAAGTATTAGGAGTAATTGGGCATGAATTGGGACATATCAAGAGTGGGCACATGCTTTACAAAACACTCTTGTCTTTATTGATTCAGCTTTCTCAGCTTGCTTTCCAAATACCTCTCACAGGGCTTGCTTTGCAGGCTGTAATAGTTGCTTTGCGAGAGTGGGACAGAAAAAGTGAACTAAGTGCTGATAGAGCAGAGGCACTTACTACCCAAAATCCAGATACTGTCATTCGCTCTTTGATGAAAATGGCAGGAGGGAATCGTTTGGAGGAGATGGACTTGGGCGAGTTTATCAAGCAAGCCGAAGAATACCAAGGCGCAGATACTATTTCTGATAATATTCATAAGCTAATGAATACCATTTATATGACTCACCCCTTTCCCGTAGTGCGAGTGTTAGAACTAATCAATTGGGTGCGTTCTGGAGAGTATGATGTGATTTTGCGTGGGACTTATTCTAATCATAGAAAAGAACAAAATGGCTTCCAAGACTTCAAAGATGCCGCCAAGTCATACCAAGAAGAATTCAAAAAACCAATGGAAAGTGTGATTAGTGAGGTAAAGGGCAATGTGGAAGATATTGCAAAAAAAGTCAAGGAGGGATTCGATAACTTTACGAAAAAAGGGAAATAGCAAGTAAAAATGGAAAAAATATCCAAAGCTCCCGAACCCGTAGGTGCTTATCCTTATACCCGACGTGTAGGAAATTTGCTTTTCTTGTCTGGAGTAGGACCTCGCCAAAGAGGAAGCAAAGAAATCGTAGGCGTAAAAAGAAATGAAAAAGGAGAAATCATTGATTATGATATAGAAGCCCAGTGTCATGCAGTATTTGCCAATGTACGTTATATTTTAGAAGAAGCAGGAAGTGATTGGAATAGACTCGTAGATGTTACAGTCTTTCTTACCAATATGAAAAGGGATTTTCCGATTTATAATCGCATTTATGCAGACTATTTCAAAGACAATCAACCATGTAGGACTACGGTGGAAATCAATGCCTTGCCTACTGATATTGCTATCGAGCTAAAGTGTATTGCCACAGTGGATTAAAATCATAGATACTTGTTAATTCATTCTTAAAATACATATATTTGCGTTATGCGGAAAATAAAAAATTATTTACGCAACAAAGCACATTTTTCTAAACATAAATATAAAAATGAAAAGACGAGAAACGCTGAAAAAAATAGCAAGTGGTGCCGCTGTAACTGTAACAGCTACCGCTATGTCCAATAGACTAATCGCTTCTGACAACTACCTCGATACCCAACTCAAAGGAAGCATTAATCATTCTGTATGCCGTTGGTGTTATAATGGAATCGAGTTAGAAGACCTATGCAAAGCCGCTAAAAAAATAGGCTTACAATCCATAGAACTCTTAAATCCAGAGGAATTTGCTACGGTAAAAAAATACGACTTGACTTGTGCAATGGTTTCTGGCATCAAAGATGGATTTGGTATTACAAAAGGCTGGAATCGTATAGAAAATCATGAAGGACTTATCAAACTCTATCAATACCTTATCGATGAAACTGCCAAAGCTGGTTTTACCAATCTTATTTGTTTTTCTGGAAATAGAGAAGGACTTGATGATGAGCAAGGTATCAAAAATTGCGCTCAAGGATTAAAAAAAATTATGCAACTTGCAGAGTCCAAAAAAGTCAATATTGTCATGGAACTACTCAACAGCAAAGTCGACCACAAAGACTACCAATGCGACCATACCGCATGGGGAGCAGAGTTATGCAAAGCTGTTGGTTCAGACCGATTTAAGTTATTGTATGATATTTATCACATGCAGATTATGGAAGGAGATATTATTCGCAATATCAGAGATAATCAAAAATACATTGCCCACTATCATACAGGCGGAGTACCAGGACGCAATGAAATAGACGAATCTCAAGAGTTATACTATCCTGCGATTATGAAAGCAATCGTAGAAACAGGTTTTAAAGGATTTGTTGCCCAAGAATTTATCCCCAAAAGAGAGGACAAACTATCCTCTCTCAAACAAGGCGTAAAGATTTGTGATGTATAAAATCAATGAACGGCTATAAGGATAGATTCATGTAGGTTTTATAAAAAAACAAGTACAAAGAAAATTTTTACCTCACAAATTTATCCTTATATCTAAGATAAATTGTCAAAAATGCGTATCTTTCATAAGAGATACACTGTCATTATAGATATAATACAGAAAATAACCAATCATATCAACTCAAAATGAGATGATTATATAACCAAAATAACACTCCAAACTTACTTATTAATCAGTGTTCTATCAGGAAATCATTGTTTCACACAAACAATAAACTATGAAAAATCAGGTTGTTATTTTATTATTTTTGTTGTGTAGTTTTGTCGCTAAGGCTAATCATATTCTTGTGCCAATGGACAAAACACAAAAAAATCACTTAAAAGCGTATGGCATCACTTATTGGGTCTTGCGACAAGAGGCAGAGGCAGAGTGGTTGCTCAACTATCGCGGAGGTAGTTTCATGTTCAAATATCTACAAAAATTTGAAAATGAGTTGATTGTAAGAGGAGTGAGCTATGAAGTAATTTCTGATGCCCAAGCACTCCAAATCAAAAATGAAATCAGTAGCCCAGAGGCAAACATGGACGTGATGCGTTTGGAAGTACCACCCAAAATAGCCGTTTATTCCCCCAAATCCAAACAACCTTGGGACGATGCCGTAACTTTGGTACTCACCTATGCAGAAATCCCATACGATATAGTATTTGATGATGAGGTATTAGAGGAAGCCCTACCCAAATATGATTGGTTGCACCTTCACCATGAAGATTTTACAGGGCAAAATGGCAAGTTTCACCGTAGTTTTGGCACTTACAAATGGTATCAAGACCAACAAAAAGAATTATTAGAAATCGCTCAGAAACATGGTTTCAAAAAAGTTTCTCACCTCAAAGCCGCAGTCGTCAAAAAAATCAGAGATTATTGCGCTGGTGGAGGATTCTTATTTGCTATGTGTTCGGCAACAGATACTTATGATATTGCTCTTGCGGCTGATGGTTTAGACATTTGCGATGTACCTTACGACGGAGACCCTTATGACCCTGCCGCCAACAACAAGCTCAATTATAAGAATTGCTTTGCTTTCAAAGACTTCAAGATAGAATTAGACTATAATGAGTACGAATACTCTGATATAGATAATCAGCAAAAAGAACGACCTGGTATTACAGAACTGAATGATTATTTTAAACTATTCCAGTTCTCTGCCAAATGGGACCCCATTCCTACCATGCTTACCCAAAATCATATTTTTAATATCAAGGGTTTCATGGGACAAACTACCGCCTTCAAAAAGCCTTTTATCAAGTCTGAAGTAGTCATTATGGGAGAAAACAAAACAGTCAATGAAGCAAGATACATACATGGCACTTTTGGTAAGGGAACATGGACTTTCTATGGTGGACATGACCCTGAAGATTACCAACATTTTGTAGGCGAAGAACCCACAGACCTTGCGCTTTATCCCAGCTCAGCAGGCTATCGTTTGATTCTCAACAATATACTATTTCCTGCGGCAAAGAAAAAGAAACAAAAAACATAATCGGTCTGTTTTATAAGAAAACCAATCACTTTTAATTTTGGAAATTAAAGATTTAGAATTTCGTAGCGAAGAAGCCCAAGAAGTACTGACCCGTATGCCCTCATGGATAATAAGGTGGGGCATGACTGTTGTTTTTCTTGTCGTTGCGGTTTTATTAATTATTTCATTTTTAGTAAAATATCCTGATACTATCCAAGCCAAAGTCAATATCACTACCCAATTCCTCCCCGCTCATATTGTAGCTAAGAGAAATGGAAAGATAGAACGCCTATTTGTCAAAGAAAAACAGTCTGTAGAAGTGGGAGAGTATTTGGTATTATTGGAAAACTCTGCAAATTATGAGGACATGCTCAAGGTAAAAGAATGGTTCAAAAGGTTTCATATTCAGCTCATTAAGACCAATATACTTACCGCACCTTTGTCTGATAAAGTGAACTTAGGCATGGTGCAGAACAGCTATGCCGCCTTGTTAAAAGAGATGAGAGAGTATAAGTTTTTTACAATCAAAGAATTTGATGCCAATAAAATAATCCAACTTAATGAGCAGATTACTTCTTATGAGGTATTGAAAGCACGTTTGGCAGAGCAAAAAAAAATTATGCAATCTGCATTTAGACTCACTACCAAAAAATACGAAAATGATAAGTTATTCTTAAAAAAAGAAATGATTTCCCAATTGGAGTTTGATAACAATGAAAAACAATATTTGAAAGAAAAATATGACTTAGAAAATATTGAAATCCAAATCATTAATACTCAAATCAAAATCCAAGAATTAGAAAAACAAGTATTAGAACTTTCACAACACCAAGAGCAAAACGACAATGACCAATTGGACAATCTAAAGAAATTAGCATTGAATCTGGAGGCAGACCTGTCGGAGTGGGAAGAAAACTATCTCCTCAAAGCTCCTATCGAAGGGCAAATTTCTTTTTTTAGATTTTGGTCAGAAAAACAATATGTGGAGGAAGGAACAGAGATATTATATGTAAAGCCTGATAATCAAGAACTCTTAGGATATGCCCATGTAAGTTCAGATAATTTTGGAAAAATCAAGGTAGGGCAAGCAGCGCGTATTCGCTTAGACGGTTATCCTTTCAAAGAGTTTGGGATAGTCCATGCGGAGGTAGTTTCCAAATCTGCAATAGCCAAAGAAGGCAAGTATATGGTAAAACTCAACCTCCCTCATGGACTCAAAACCAGTTACGATAGGGAATTAGAATTTACCCAAGAAATGCAAGGCGAAGTGCGTATAATCACAGAAGATTTGCGTTTAATAGAACGTATTTTCTATCAATTTAGGTATATTTTAGCGAATGAGTACAGTGGATAATTCATCATTCTAATCATTAAAAAAGTAGTTTTTACAAAAATATCAATCACATGAATCATTTTGATTATATCATCATAGGCGGAGGGTGCGCGGGCTTGAGTTTAGCTTATCAATTGAATAAAAGCACTTTGAAAAACAAGAAGGTATTAATTATAGACAAGGAAAAGAAAAATAAGAACGACCGCACTTGGTGCTTTTGGACAGACGAATCTACTGCTTTTGACCATAT
The DNA here is from genome assembly GCA_025455345.1 of Thermoflexibacter sp. Lineage (GTDB taxonomy): Bacteria > Bacteroidota > Bacteroidia > Cytophagales > Thermoflexibacteraceae > Thermoflexibacter. The sequence goes on from JALOMS010000024.1 coordinate 5,831, forward strand.
CGTATATCGCTCTTGGAAGACCATCGAGTTTCTTAGTGATGACTTTACCCTCCATGCTCCTTTGAAAAACTTTACGTATAAGATGATTCGGGGAATTGATTTTTATCAAGAGGCTTTGTCAGAAATTAGCCAAAATACAAATTTTCAGCTTGTCAATGATGATGTAATAGAGTTAAAAGAAGTCAATGGAAAAGTGAGCATCAAGACCCACAATCAAACTTATACAGCAGACTGGGCTTTTGAATCTCGGTTTGATAACTCTCGATTTTTCCCTGAAATGCCTCAAAATCACTACCTAACCCAACATTTTAAAGGGTGGATTGTAGAAACACAGGCAAATGTTTTTGATACCAATAAAATCCGAATGTTTGACTTTCGCACCGAACAGAAACAGGAAGTTCGCTTTTTTTATGTTTTACCTTTTAGCGACAAAGAGGCTCTGGTCGAGTACACTTTATTCTCCAAGCATTTGATAGCACAAGAAGAGTACGACCAAAATCTAAAAGAATATTTGTCTAATCATCTCAAAATCAGCAATTATCATATTAAAGAAGTGGAGTTTGGCACAATCCCCATGACTGATTATAAGTTTCAGCGCAAATTAGGAGATAGGATAATGAGCATAGGAGTAGGCGGTGGCAGAGCAAAACCCTCCACGGGATATGCTTTTTTGCGTATTCAGCAAGATTCGTCAAAAATAGTAAAATCTTTGGAGCAAAAAGGACAACCCTTCTATAAAGAAGATACAGGTAAGCAATTTGAGATTTATGATGCCATGATTCTAAATATCATGAACCGCAAAGGTGAAAGCATTAAAGAAATCTTTACAGCTTTATTTAAAAATAATCCAATAGAAAGAATATTATTATTTTTGAATGAAAAAACCAATTTTTTCTCTGATATACTTATCATGTCTTCTGTCCCTCCCCTACCATTTTTGAAATCTATCCGCAATATTTTCTTGAGTAGAAGTCTAATAAAATAGTCAAATTTCTAACTTTTACAGATAGCTTTTGCATTAGTCTTACCTACAAAAAAATCCATTCCTCAAATAGAATGGATTTTTTTGATAACTTCTTAAGAAAAGTCAAAATATGATGGATTGACCCTTATTCACGTACTAACTTATCAAGTTCTTCTCCAGACAAGATTACTTTTTCTACTGTTATTTTTTCTCTTACCAAATCAAATAACTTATATGCCCTGATATTACGCTCAAAAGATGCAAGAGTCTGCTCGTTTTCTTCGCTTTCCTTAAAGTGTCTTTCTGCAAAAAGCGATAACATTCCTTCATCATTTATTCCCTGCAAGAATCCCATAGCAAAGAGATTCAATATCTCGACCTCTTTAGCATAATCCAGCAAATCCTCTTGAGAAACAGTAATTTCATTATTTTGACTGACTTTGTCTATTGCCATTTGGGTATGCAAAGACTTCATAAAGTTATCAAATGCCTCTTCTGTAAGTGTTTGTTTTTCATTTTGTGAAGTAAGCCACTTTCTTAAAAAGGTATTAGGAAAGTTTATTTCTGTTTTTGCGTCTAATTGATTGATAAAGTTAAACAAGGTTTCTAAACGTGCGGCAATAGTATATCTTTTTTGTAAAATTGCCTTGATTTCTGTTTTAAAATCATCAACAGATTCTATCTGGACTTTATTGCCAAGTATCTTTGTAAATAAGTCTGTATCCAACTCAGGCATTGTACGAGTAGTAATAGCGGTGATTTTGTAAGTAATTTCACCTTTGATATTTTTGACTTCTTCTACTCCATAGCGCAAGAAAGAAGCTAAAGCCTCGTCAGTAGGAAAGACGGTGCGTAAGTCGAAGGTAATACTATCGTCTATTTTTTTCCCTAAAAACAGAGCTTGGTGAGTTTCTGATAGAGTATCGACATCTATCATACCAAAAAACTCTTTGCCAGCAGTAAACTCTTTGTCATCTAAGAACAATACTTCTTCGCTTGTTGGAGAAAATCTACCCCAAACGTCTGTGATTAGCTCAATTTCTTCTTTGTCTTCGTAGGAAGCAAATCGCTCTGTACTATTTTGGATAAAATTGTTTACATCTTTATCACTGATGGCTATTTCGTATTCTTTGGTTGTAAAATCAGAAGAAAAATCAAAACTTACTTCAGGCTGTAAACCAACTTCATACACAAAATCAATGTCTTTTTGGAAATCCCAATCAATCTTTTCCATTTTCTCGGTGGCGAGCATCGGGCTACCAAAGACTTGTAATTTCTCGTCTTGAATGTATTTATACAAAGCCTCCACAGCGATTTGGTTTATTTCTTCTACTTTGATGGCTTTGCCGTATAGTTTTTTGATAACCATTGGGGGAACTTTGCCTTGTCGAAAGCCTTTAACAAATGCTTTTTTGGCATATTCTTTTAATTTCTTATCAAATTTTTCTTGATAATCAGCCTCATTCACAGTTACTTTGATAAGGGCTTCGAGTACTTCTGGATTTTTTTCTACTATTACTTCCAATTTCGTATAGTTTAAAAATAAAAGATTGTAATAAGAATAAAAAGCCTCAACCTGAATAAGGGTGAGGACTTTCAAGATTGCTTATCAAGTACGGGCGGAGGGACTTGAACCCCCATGGTTTCCCGCTAGATCCTAAGTCTAGTGCGTCTGCCAATTTCGCCACGCCCGCAAAATTAGAGCAATATGCTCGTAAAAAAAGCGGTGCAAAGGTAAGAGTATTTTTTATAAAATGCAATCTTATTTGAAAAAGATTTTGAATTTGTCCAAGAATGTTTTACAAAAAAATTAAAATCATTAATTATAAGATTGACATCATGTAAATACGCAGATAGATGAGAAAATTGGTAAAGAATAATGACAAAATTTTATAACCCATATTTTTCTAATCGCCGATACAGAGACGAACGAGTCAGTCCCAGCTCATTGGCGGCTTGAGTAATATTGCCATTATATTTCTTTAAAACCTTGCGGATGAGTATTTTCTCAACATCTTCCAAGTGCATTTGTTCTATTGCCAAGTTTTCATCTTCCTTATTGATAGTAGGTTGGCGTGTGTTGAGAAACAAATCTTCGGGTTGCAGTACATTTCTATTACTCATAATTACAGCCCTTTCCATAGAGTGTTGGAGTTCTCGGACATTGCCGGGCCAATGATAGTTTTGCATTTTTTTCATTGCCGCAGGGCTAATCGTACTGATAGACTTGCCGTATTTTTTATTGTAGTGTTCTAAATAGTGCATAGTAAGCAATTGGATATCATCGCCTCTCTCTCTAAGTGGCGGTAGGTGTAACTCTATGGTATTGACTCTATAAAGCAAGTCTTGTCGAAATCTATTTTGCTTAACCATTTCATATAGAGGCATATTAGTGGCGCAAATAAGTCTTACATCTATGGGCTTTGACTTATTGGAGCCTACTCGCCTAACTTCTCTGTTTTGTAAAACGGTGAGCATTTTTGCTTGTAAGGGCAGGGACAGATTGCCCAATTCATCTAAGAATAGTGTGCCTCCAGAGGCAACTTCAAATCGCCCCGCTCTATCTTCTTTGGCATCTGTAAAAGCACCTTTGACGTGTCCAAATAACTCACTATCAAACAAGGTCTCTGTAATTGCTCCCATATCTACGCTGATAAATACCTTATCTGCTCTTGCGGAACGGCGATGAATTGCTCTGGCTACTACCTCCTTACCTGTACCGTTTTCCCCCAAAACCAATACGTTGGCTTCTGTTTTTGCTACTTGCTCGATAGTTTCATAGACTTTCATCATTGCGGAACTTTGCCCGATTATATCACTGAAGTTCTTATTGCTATCAGCAATCATTACTTTTTGCAAAGAACGCAATTCGTTTACTTCTTGCTTGGATTGCTTTAAGTTCATAGCCGCCCAAAGCGTAGCCAATAGCTTTTCGTTTTCCCAAGGTTTAATGACAAAGTCTGAAGCTCCTTCTTTTATCGCTCTTACCGCCATCTGTACATCACCGTAGGCAGTAATCATCACTACTACGGCAGATGGGTCTATTTGTAAGATGCGGTTCAGCCAGTAAAATCCTTCACTCCCGCTACTTAAATCTTTGGTAAAATTCATATCGAGCAGGATTACGTCATACTGCTCATTGTTTAGGATATTAGGGATAATTTCAGGATTTTTTTCAATATCTACTTGGGCAAAATGTCTTTTCAAAAAAAGTTTTGCCGCCTTAAGTAAATCTTCATTATCATCAACAATTAATATTTTTCCGACTTTTTCATTCATATTTTCACACATTTTATATCATTCAGCTATTTACTTACTCAAACAATGTGCCTTTTATAACAATTTAATAATCAATGCGTTAAAAAAGGAGTTTTTCCCTAATATGTATCATTTCGGTCAGTAGTGTACGAAATCGGACAAAATTAGCCCTCATCTTATCCCCTATTTAATTCCATGCTTATATTGGCACATAGCTTGTCCAAATCATCAAAAGGAGCAACCACCATGTCTTTCCAATACAATTTGTAGAGGAGCGTACCTTCTACTTCAATCGTAAAATCGCCCTCTGTTTCTATGATTTTGCCCATTTCTCTAATTACTTGAATCTGATAGTGGTTTAAAACAAATAAAAGTAATTCTTTGGGGTCGTATGCTTTTAAACTTTCTCGTGTTTGACTATCCATAAATATTTTTATAAATTACCCAAAAACCTAAACTTATACATAATATAGATGAAATCGCAGTTAATGACAACTGTATCAGCTTATTATTAGCAAATTGTTTGGAAAATGGTAGACTAAACATTCCTGCGGCTATCAACATTCCTACTACCGAACCCAGCCCGAAAATAAGCAAATAAGCAATGCTACTCCATATTTCTTTGATTTCCGTCATAACCAATAAAATCATAGTCCCACTTCCCGCCAATCCATGAATAGCTCCTACCGTATATGCCAGATGATGATTGCCTTTGTCGTCTATGAGATGAATATGGTCATTTTTGTATTTGAATAATTTGAAGAAGCGATACACGCCCAATATGACCAACATCACCCCTACGCCTGCCTCTAAATAAGAAAAAACCTGTTCAGGAAGTACAATTTTCCCAACCAAAATCAATATCCCAATGATTAAAATAGTAGAGGTATGCCCCAAGCCCCAAAAAATACCATCTTTGACGGCTAATACGATGCTACTCCGCTTGGTAATGATACTACTAACAGCTACTAAATGGTCTGCTTCAAATGCGTGTTGGAAGCCTACCACAGCCGCCAGCAATAAAGGAATAATTGTTTCCATGTGTTTTAAGTGAATAGAATATAAAAATTTGGAACGCGCTTATGCGTATCTTAGAATAAAAATACACAATTACTTCTAAGCGAATTTACAAACAAAAATATGTATAAATCAAAAGAATCTTGTACAAATTATATTGGAACATACAATCATAAAGCTAAAAACTAAAAATTTTAGTAAGAAACTATGGTCTAATATCACCAGCGAATTGGATTTCTAAATGTTATTTTTATTTTTGCCAAATCAAATAATCAAATCGATATATGACACTCTTAAAAGGAAAAAATGCACTTATCACAGGTGCATCTAAGGGAATCGGTAGAGCGATTGCTCTGCGATTTGCACAAGAAGGCGCAAATGTAGGTTTTACCTATTTGTCAAGCATAGAACAAGGAGAGGCTTTGACCAAGGAGTTAGAAGGTTTGGGTATCAAGGCAAAAGGGTATCGTTCGGACGCTTCTGACCATGTAGCAGCCGAAAAACTCATGCAAGATTTTATCAATGATTTTGGGACTATAGATATTTTGGTAAATAATGCAGGCATTACCAAAGATGGATTATTGATGCGTATGAGCGAAGAGCAATGGGACGGAGTGATTAATGTAAACCTCAAATCAGTATTCAATCTTACCAAAGCGGCAAGTAAGTTTCTGATGAAACAAAAATACGGTAGTATTATCAATATGACTTCCGTCGTTGGTATCAAAGGCAATGCAGGACAGGCGAACTATGCGGCATCTAAGGCAGGTATCGTGGGTTTTACAAAATCTATCGCCCTTGAACTTGGCTCGCGCAATATACGCTGTAATGCGATTGCTCCAGGTTTTATAGAAACAGAAATGACTGCCAAATTAGATGAAAAAGTAATTGCAGAGTGGAGAAATGCTATCCCTCTCAAACGCGGTGGACAACCTGACGATGTTGCCAATGCCTGTGTGTTTTTAGGTGCTGACTTATCTGCTTACATAACAGGGCAGGTTATCCAAGTAGATGGCGGAATGCTTACCTAAGAGAGGTTTATTCGTTATTCAGCATTCGATATTTTTAGAAAAGAAGCAAGCAAGATGATATTTTTTATCTTTTAGTATTGTTTCCAAAAACTTTCGCTCGACTGCTTAACGCCTACCTATTCTTATCCTAATGATATAAGTACAGTAGGCGTTCCGATTTGTACCTTATGCTCCAAAGATTTTTTACCTTTGTTTCCAAAAGAAGAAAAACTTGTTACTCAAAAAAATACAATTACTGAATTTTAAAAACTATGAAGAGATTTTGATTCCCTTCTCCGATGGTATCAATGGAATAGTAGGTGAAAATGGAAGTGGGAAGACCAATCTCTTAGATGCGATTCATTACCTATGCCTTACCAAGAGTGCCTTTAATACCATTGATAGTCAGAATATTAGACATGGAAGTTCTTTTTTTATGATACAAGGCATATTTCAAAAAGAAGAAAAAGACTATGAAGTCCACTGCAATATTCAGGAAGGCAAAGCAAAAACACTCAGAGTAGAGAAAAAACCATATCAAAAAATTAGCGAACACATTGGGCAGTTCCCCTGCGTACTAATGACCCCCTACGATACAGACCTGATAAGAGAAGGGAGCGAAATAAGACGTAGATTTTTTGATAATACACTAAGCCAAATAGACCAAACATATTTGAATAATTTATTGAAATACAACAAGTTAATTGAACAAAGAAATGGATTACTTAAGCAATTTGCGGAGAGAAATTATTTAGACAAAATATTATTGGATACGTATAAAGCCCAAATCTTACCTTTAGCACATTTTATTTATGAAAAACGCCTTGATTTGATACAGTCCTTTGTTCCAATCTTAGAAAATTACTATTTTTTTATTTGCAACCAAAAAGAGAAAATTAATCTTTTGTATGAATCTGATTTACAAACAGATAATTTTGAACAAGAATTTGATAATCAATTACAAAAAGATTTAATCTTACAGCGAACAACCAAAGGTGTTCATAAAGATGACTATCTATTCCAAATAGGTGGATACTCGCTGAATAAGTTTGGCTCGCAAGGGCAACAGAAAAGCTACGTAATTGCACTAAAATTAGCACAGTTCGAACTAATGAGTCAGCTGACAAAGAGCAAACCACTTCTGCTTTTAGATGATATTTTTGACAAATTAGATGACTTACGCATCAAGAAATTGATGGAACTTATCTCAAAAGATAGGTTTGGGCAGGTTTTTATTACTGATGCGCGCCCTGAACGTACAAAAGGGCTTTTTGATGAAATCAAGAAAGAAATTCTTATCTTTGAGACGACTCGTACTTAAATACATGAGCCTTTTAATATACAACAATACGGTTTAGCAGTTCTTTCGTTAAAACTGTGGACTGAATTTAACTCACCGTTTTAATCGTGCAGTGCAACTGGTGAGAATACACAGAAGAAATATTTGTTGAAACGAAGTAAGTAATTGTGCAAAATTATCGGATACGGATGGTGCGACATCTCGCAAAGTGTCCGATAATTGATTTTACTTAGATTCTGAACTTAACTTAGTTTTCTATAAAGCTCTTGTCCCTAACAGGACTTCCAGTCTGGGACTCAAAGAACGTTTATTTTTGTTGAATTACTTAAGTAAGTGAGCAAAAATAACCGCCCCAACCCCAGCCCTTCCCCGAAGGAGAAGGGAGCCAAAATACACATTTACAGCAAGTCTTTCCCCTGCGGGGAAAGATTTAGATAGGGGCAAAAGAACGCTTAGAAAAGTTGAATCACTTAAGTAATTGTGCATTTTTATTGTAAAACACGCTTTAGCGTGTTTAGTTCATTATCAAACATTTGCACACCCTGAAGAGTATGCTACAGTATCGATTTAATTTGCACGGTTACTTAATAAAATACTTAAAAATAACAAACCAATATTAAAACCATGAATATCCAAATCTGTTCGGACTATGAAGACTTAAGCAAAAGAGCAAAAGATTTGATTATAAGACAATTAATAAAAACTCCCAAGTTATTGCTCTGTGCGGCTACAGGAAGTTCTCCAACACTCACTTACCAGCTATTACACCAAGAGTATCAGCGGAATAATAGTCTGTTTAATCAAATGAGCGTGATTAAATTAGACGAATGGGGAGGCGTATCTATGGAAAATCCCTACTCTTGTGAGGCATACTTACAGAAATATCTTTTACAACCTTTGGGTATAGACAATAACCGCTATATAGGCTTTGATAGCCAATCCCAATCCCCTGAAAAAGAATGTGATAGAATCAATACCTTCCTCAAAGAAAATGCAAAAATAGATATTTGCGTACTTGGCTTGGGTATGAATGGACATATTGCATTTAACGAGCCAGCCCAAGAACTAAACCCTTTTGCTCATGTTGCAAACTTATCTACGGATTCTATGCAACACCCTATGTCTTTAAACATGAATGAGCAAATAAGCTATGGGCTAACACTTGGCATGAGCCAAATATTACAATCGCAACTTATCCTCCTGCTTATCAGTGGTATTGCTAAGCAAACTATTACGCAAAAATTTCTTTCTCAAAAAATAACTACCTTGTTACCCGCTTCTTTTTTATGGTTGCACGCTAACGTTGTCTGCTTGATAGACAAAGATGCCGCAGGTTAAACGAAATTTGTAAAAATTGCTTTATACTTCCTAAATTTCACTAAATTAGCTCATTAAAATACCAAAACATCAATGAAAATGGAAAACAAAGACAGAAGACTTTTTTTAAAGAAGGCAGGCTTAGGCATGACAGGCTTGGCATTGTTACCCCATATCTTGCAAGCAGAAAGAATCAAAAAACAAGGCGTACAACTCTACACTGTTCGAGATGACATGAAAGCTGACCCTATTGCGACTATCCAAAAAGTAGCAAAAATAGGCTACAAAGAAGTAGAATTGGCAGGATATAGAGAGGGGGCGTTCTATGGGAAATCTCCTTCAGAGTTCAAAAAACTCTTAGATGACAATGGATTAAAGGCGATTAGCGGTCATATTGGCATGAACCTACTCAAAGATGAACCTACGAAGGTGATAGAGGCTTGTGCTACCGTAGGGCATAGGTTCATTGTTTGCCCTTCTATCCCCGCCCAAGACCGAAAGACCTTAGATGATTTCAAGAAGATAGCAGAAACATTTACCAAAATAGGCGAAGCCTGTAAAAAAGTAGGAATAACCTTTGGTTATCACAACCATGCCTTTGAATTTGATAAAATAGAAGAACAAATGTTGTACGACTATCTATTGGACAATGTATCTGCTGATTTGATGTCTTTTGAAATGGACATTTTTTGGGTAGTAAAAGCAGGCAAAGACCCAGTTTCCTATTTTGAAAAATATCCTAAAAGGTTTATGCTTTGGCATGTCAAAGATATGGAAAATACAGAAAAAAAGGAATTTGCAGAAGTAGGTCAAGGAACGATAGACTTCAAGAAAATCTTTCAGAACGCAGACAAGGCGGGAATGACCAATTTCTTTGTGGAGCAAGATGTATGCAAACGCCCACCTTTGGAAAGTATCAAAATGAG
>JALOMS010000476.1 GCA_025455345.1 Thermoflexibacter sp.
TCATTTTGCAGATGCGCTTGGTAAGTCATAAACTCAAACCGTAGAATATTCCTTTGGTAGCGTTCGGCATCATTTTGCCAAACCTCGCTCAGATTAGCTTTTAATATATTCCAACAACGCAAATTATTGGCAATTGCTGTAAAATTTGCTTCTTTATTTAATACAGAAAGCATTTTTTTCTGCTTGTCTAATTTTGCCCAAACTTGCTCATTACCAATATCATCTAAGAGATGTCTAATTGCCTTAAAACTATTCCCAATGACCAAATAATCATTGACCAAGGTAAAATAGCTATAAGGGAAGCCACCAAAAAGATTACCAAACAACTTTGCAGGAAGTTCAGGAAGATTGATTTGTACGATTTTTAGCTTGCCGTAATTTTCAAAAACCAAACTATCTTGTTTGCTCAAAATGCTATTTTCTGCCAAGCGATTCATTCGTTTGAGCATATCCGTAGGGTTGCTAATTTTGGCAAAAACCAATCTATCTACCTCGCTATTGTCCAAAGATTCTAAAGTAGTAGTAGCAATTTCTCCTTTCAAATCCTCATAAAAACTCTTGCTATTAAAGCTATAAACGGTCTCGAGACTGTCTGAGGCGAGATAGGTCAAGGTATCATTTTTTGTCCAATATTGATGCAAGGACTCATAAAATTTTTCGCTATTGTCAAAACTAAGGCGATAGAAAAGAGCGGTTCTTTTAGGGATAAAATTGAGCAAATCTCCAAATTCTAAGGGTCTCTGGGCTTGGAAAATAGACAAGTAATGATTATATGCTCTAAGCTCGTCTGCCGCCGCATAACCCTTCATGGCGATATTGTCGTCTGAAAGCGTCCAATGTGCTGTAAATGAAGGACTAAGTTTAGCGATAAAGCTGTCTTTTGCCAAATGATAAGGGCGGTTTGCAAAGAGATGTACCAAATCAGACAATCTTGCAAAATTCAAATATAAATTACCATCACCTTCTTTCACTTTTTCAAATTGGAAAGCGGACTCATTGATAGAAACAAAATTATTTTTGTTCGCATTATTGACATTTCTAATCACGTCCTCTACCAAAAAAGGTGTAAAACTACCAATAAAGTAATTTTTGTAAAAAATATAAGAAAAAACTTGCTTGGATTGTGAAACCTCATAAATAGTAACTCCTTGATATTCACGCTTATCAAAAAGAAAATGCTTGCGCTCGTCTAATGCCTTGAGGACTTGGGAGGCAAAATTATTTTCTCCATCGCTGACAGGTACGAAAAAAACATAATCTAACTCACCTTTGGCGATGATGTGCGTACTAAGGACAATTTCTTTGTCATGCAAGTATTGGGTAATATCTATCCCGTTCCTAATCAGTGAGTCAAGCAATTCCGTCCTTTGCTCTAATGGATTGAAGTAAGCTGTTTCGTTGAGGTTTTTCCAAATAGAGAAAGAAGAGGATTTTTGCCAGAATTGTGCGGCATCAGGGATTTCTAAAGCCAATATTGCACTTTCTGGAATCAAAGACCATACTTCTGCGGGTTTAGTTTTGTTCCAAATAAGATTTATTCCTTGGAAAACAAGATAAACCAAGATAATGATAAGCAAAGGGGCAAGGTATAAATACTTATTGGGATTGTTTTTACTCACAGTAGCTACTATATTTTGATGATAAGTTAGGAATTTTCTTTTAGAGAAATCTTTTTCAGAATCATTCTCGATACAAAGATAACAAAAGTGCAAAACGAGAATAGCCGAATCAAGAAAATCATTTAATCTCTCTAATCTCTGCCTTGCAAGGAATAGGTTTGTTCAAAATGCTATACACATTGCGATTATAAGAAAAATGCCACCATTCTGTTTGCAAGGCACGAAAACCATTTCTTTCTAATACTTGCTTCAGTAATTGCCGATTCTTGAGTACCTCTGCGGAAAGGTTGGTATAAGTGATATGCGCCTCCTCTCCAAAAAAATCATATACCGTTCCCATATCCAAGTCTTTCCCTGCTTTATCTACCAAAGTCAAATCCACCGCACAGCCGCGATTGTGCATAGACCCCTTGTGAGGATTACCTACATAACGTTTGTCTGGGGTTAAATCCCACATTTTGAATTGTATAGAGTGAGGGCGATACCCATCAAAAATCTTGATTTTATAGCCTAATTTCTTAAATTCTTTGTGGGCATTCAATAAATCTTTGGCAACTTTTTTCCTCAAAAATGCCCTGGGACAGTCATACAAGACTTGTTTGGTAAAGTTGTCCGCAGTAGCATATTTAATATCTAAAATAAAATCACTGTCATAACGTACTAATTCTATCATGGCGGTATCGTGCAGACTTTCGTAATAAAGGCTATCTTGGGTGGCAAGCCCTTTCTTCTCGCTTATTGCTGGCTCATGTTGTTTTTGGCTTGCAAAAGTAATCGCTGAAGAGGGAGTAGTAGATAGATGATTGGTATTTTGCTTACTTCCACACGCTAAAAACACTAAAAAAAGGAAGTGATAGAGTAGCTTTGAAGAAATATTTTTCATAATTTAGGATTATTTATTTTAGTACAAATTTAATTTTTTTTTAATTCAGAGCCTACCCAATATAAGGGCTTTTTTTCGTTTGTAGAATAAAAAGGCTATATTTGTTTAGTTTTTTAAAGTTTTTAATCTTGATAATTCAACAAATTACCTATGATACCCCTTTTCAACAATAAAAAATTTATACTTTATAGAAAATTGCTATTACCCAAGTTAATCATTGGGTTATTACTGCCCTTGGGTTCTTTTACCAATAATGTGCTAACGACGAACTGCGACCAAAAATTTACTTTTTTCTTTAAGATGCAATATGACGATACTTTTTGGATAGGAGAAGATTTGTACGGAGAGTGTGGACAGTCCAATCTAATCCAGATTTTTTTGTCAGGGGAAAAAGTCCAAGCCAAGAAAATGGAGTTAGCCCAATTTGAAAAATGGGATTGGATAGAACAAGCAAAAAAAGTTATGCGTATTGAGTCTCCTTTTACTTTTATACCTAATAGTAGTCAAACTATTGAAAACGATAATATTGGTATAAAACTTAGAAAACCTAAATACAATCCTGATTTGTTGAATAAGTTTTCTGATGAGTTTGTAGGATCCTGTGCCAAACAATGGAATCAAAAAATGGGTATAAAAGGAATTGACTTGCCACAATCGTGGAGTTGGGATTTAGATTTGGTGTATTATCATCCTGATGGCTTGTATTTTAACTATCAAATAGACAAAGTATATGTATTCCCTGAAAGTAATTTTTTGCTGGTAATGACCAAATATGACAAGAGATGTGCGGGCGGAGATACGATGAATGGTTTTATGCTCCTCAAATTCAAAGAAATATGAAAATTTATGCAGGTTTGCACAGAGGCTTTTCTCACAAGGATTATTGCGAAGATTTCTTAATGCTGATACCAGTTAATGAGGATTTACTGGTTGGTATGGTAGCAGATGGATGTTCTTCGGGAAAGCACTCTCACTTTGCTTCTGCCCTTCAGTGTAAACTGATGCGTAAGATTATTTATAGTTCATACATAGATGATAGGCTATCACTACAAGAAATTGCTATCCAATTACTTAGCGAGTTTATCAAAGAACTAAAGTCTTTTCATAAACAATATCTTCTGCCCAGAGAGGAGCTATTATCTACACTTATCTTGCTCATATACAGTGCTAAACGTCAGCAAGCGTACATGACAGCTTTGGGAGATGGGGGGGTATTAATCAACAAGGACTTGTACGAGATAGACCAAGATAACCGTCCTGATTATCCGATTTATAGCATAGATAGCAAAGAAGATGAATTAATGGCGTATTTTACAGAGCAAGAATACTTTATAGAAAATCCATCACAAATAGGTATTGCGACTGATGGTATTTTTTCCTTTCACTATTCGCAACAGATTCATGAAATTACAGAAAGCAATTTTGCAAATTTTTTGATGAAAGATACCTCACTGAAGGAACATAATAATATGATACAGCGCAAGATAAACCTTATCAATACCCAATACAAAGCTCAACCTTATGATGACATAGCGGTAATTCGCCTAATTTTTGACGAGTCTTTTGATGTACGTATTTGGTAAGGGAAATGATATACTGCAATCATATTTCATGTAAAATTTTAAAAATATTGCTTTACAAAAAATAATTATTGCCTATGTTCATTTCTCTCCAAAATAATCCAACCATCATTTTAAGAAAACTTGACCTACAAGACACCGAATTGCTAATTACTTATTGGCATGGCTTAAGTGATGAAACTAAAAAAAGATTTGCTCCACATATCTTTGATAATCAAACGATTATTTCTCTGTGTGAAGATGTAAATTATCATGGATACATAGCTCAAGAGCCACTTACATCAGTAATCGTA
>JALOMS010000477.1 GCA_025455345.1 Thermoflexibacter sp.
TGATTTTAGATGGACATGACGTTCTTGGTATTGCCCAAACAGGCACAGGTAAGACTGCCGCATTTGTACTTCCTATTTTGATGAAAGTCAAATACGCTCAGAGTCCTCACCCCAGAGCATTGATTTTAGCTCCTACGCGCGAGCTGGCAATGCAAATAGGCGAAGAAGTAAAAAAACTGAAGATTTATACAGACCTTAGATATGTTTGTGTCTATGGAGGCGTGGGGGCAAAAAGCCAAATAGAGGCTATACAAGCAGGAGTAGATATAATTATCGCTACCCCAGGTCGCTTGATGGATATTTATCTTTCTGGAAACTTGGTAGTAAAAGAATTAAAAATCATGGTTTTGGACGAGGCAGACAAAATGATGGACATGGGTTTTATGCCCCAAATCAACCGTATTTTAGAAATTGTGCCTCGAAAACGACAAAATCTCTTATTTTCTGCTACCATGTCTGCCAAGGTTTTAAAATTGACCGAAGACTTTTTAGAATTTCCAATAAAGGTGGAAATCACGCCCCAAGCCACGCCCGCACAGACTATCCAACACTATCTCTACCATGTTCCTAATTTTAAAACTAAAATAAACTTATTAAGTTTACTAATTGAAAATGAGGAGCTTAGCAAAGTAATTATTTTTGCTAAAACCAAAACAACCGCAGAAAACATTTTTAAATTTATTCAAAGGAAAAAAGATAAAAATGTACGAGTAATCCATGCGAATAAAGGGCAAAATACGCGAATCAATGCCATGGAAGAATTCAAAAATGACAATATACGACTTTTGGTTGCTACAGACGTAGCCGCAAGAGGTATAGACGTAAGCATGGTCAGTCATGTCATCAACTTTGATGTACCTTTGATACACGCAGACTATGTTCATCGCATTGGGCGTACAGGCAGGGCAAGTCAAACAGGTACAGCGATTACGTTTTGTACAAAGGCAGAAATCTACCACATAGAAAAAATCCAACAACTCATCAAGATGAGTATTCCTGTTCAGGATTTACCCCCTGATTTAGAAATAGAAGAAACTCCATTTGAGGAAAACCAAGCAATGCTCATGGAAATAGACCAACAAAAAAGAAAAGAAAATCCAGAATTTAAAGGTGCTTTTCATGAAAAGAAACAAAAAAATACTAAAACTCAATCCTCTCCAAAGTCCAAACGCAAGGTAGTTTTTGATAAGAAAAAGAAAAAATAATAAAGGTATTGTAGCGTACCAAATCTCCGAACAAGCACCATTTTTCTTCTTGATTTAGAGAAATATTGGTGCTTGTCATTCATCAGTGGTATATGTCAGTTATGCCTAATTTTATTGGTACTATTTTTTATTATTTTTCCTTACCTCGCTTACCTCTGCTTCTGTAATCGCTTCATAATCATTCCCAAAACTTTTTCGTACATAAGAAAGCACATCTGCTATCTGCTTGTCGCTAAGGAAATCATGCGAAGCCATGACGGCATTGTATTTTTCTCCATTGACCGTAATAGGCTCGCTAAGACCATTTAAAACTATTTTGATAAGTCTGGTTTTATCTCCCCCTACCCAATCTTTGTTTGCCAGAGGAGGATACATATTAGGTACTCCTTTCCCGTCCATTTGGTGGCAAACAGTACAGTAAGTAGCGTATGTACCCTTCCCAGGGAGTTCTGCTAAGGTAGCTACACTATCCGCAGGCTTGTTTTCTTCTTTCTTTATTTCTTCTATTTGAGTGGTAGAAGTGCTGTCCGTTTTGGTAGTCGTGGCTTGTTGATTACCGCCACAAGCAATCAAAAAATAGGCACAGAAAGCACTGAATAAAAAAGTAATTCGCAAATTTTTCATGGTAAAATAATTGTAAGATTTGATAAAATTAGCTTTTAACGCCCAAAGATAAATAGGGATTCCTTAACGCCTACTTATCTTAAACTTTTTCTTCCTGCTTTTTATCTCTTACTTTTAGTTTCTTTTGCTTTGGTTTCTTGTCTTTGTCTATTTTCGTCTTTTTTTGCTGTTTTTTACCTCTCAAACCTATGCTGGTCTTGAATCCATTGAGGACAGAATACCCCCAATAGCTAAAAATAGAACGCGAAAGATTGCGTCTGGTCTTAATCTCACCTGTACGCAATGGGACGAACCTACGTGCGGGGTTGTGATTGGTAACTACAAAGCTATTCGCCACAAAAGATGCAAATTTGCGATTAATGACTTCTACTTTTAAGTCATTGTATCTCAATAACATACTTCCTTTCGCATGTTTATAGTTGAGTTTGAGGTCAAAGCTACCATTGCGAATAAAACCGCTTGTAATACGGACAGGAAACACATATTCCAACATTTCATTGAAAGCCCTCATGTCCATTTCTCCTATATTTCCTTTGAGAAAATGTAGATTCTTGGGGTCGCTCATAAAGAATCGCGCTTCCAAATTTAGCTTTCCTTGTCCCATGACATACGTATTTGCTTTCAAAATAGGCTGATAAAGGTAGCTTTTCAGGGAATCTGGGTGATTGGTCAGACTAACTAAATCAATATTTGTCTTTTCAAAAGTCAGCCTTCCCGCTTTAGATTTAGCGGGCAATTGTTCCTCATAGACAATGTCTGCATTTTTGATTTTGATAGAGTCTATCTTTACAAAAAAAGGCAACTCCCTTAACAAATCCTGTGGCATAGGCGGCAAGTAGTCGGGAAGGTCAGGCAATCCCCTATCTCTATAAATCTCAAACTTTACGCTATCTACTTCCAAGTTTCTCATTTTCAACTCCTCATGGTGCAAAAGGCTATAAAAATCAAACTTGTGGAGTAAAAGTTTCTGGATTTTGGGGAATAACCAAACCGTCTTGAACTGCCTTTGCTTAGAAAAGGCATTTTTGTCCAAAGAAGGCACAAAATCCACATTTTCAGCACGTAACAAAGAATCTTTGATGGATAGATAGATGGACTTGGCTTTTAAAGTATGTATCTTATCTGGCAGTTGGAAAGTATAATTTTTTAGCCTTATTTCTATATTTTCTGCATTCAAAAACTGATAAGGAGTAGGGTCAAAAATAAAAGGTGGAGGCAAAACTTGATTTGCTTCATTTTGAGTAATCAACTGATAATTGATGGGGTGAATATCAAAATTTTGTGTGTGAATAGAAATGCTATCTAAGTTAAAGATATTGGTTTTTTGGAAATGATGTGTAATTAATTGCAAATCTCCATTAATGATTTTCAAATCTTTGATTTTCAAGTTATTAACAAAAGGAGCTATCATCTTATGGAGACTGTCGGCGCGCAATTTTTGCGTAAAATCTTTCAACTTTTTAGTTGTATCAGGGCGATGGACTTGTAAGTTTATCTGTGGAGTTTGTATAACTGCCCTGTCCAGATTCAATGCCCTATCTTCCAAAAAACTCGCTAAGTCCCACCCTTTAAAATGTAGATAAGGTGTATAAATATCTATTTGGTTGCTTTTTTCTTGAGCTTCTATGCTATATGGTATGCCTATTCTGGCTATTGGATTGATAGAAAAATGATGAATAGTTAGGCTTGAGTCTTTGGAAAATAAGCCTATATTTTTTGCAGAAATTTGATGAATATTGTCCGCAAGAAAATGCCTATAAGCACCTATTTTTAGGTTAATATGCGCCAAGTCAAATAATTGATTCCAGTGATGTTTTGCTGAATCTACCTCCAAATGCTCAAGACTAAGACTAAAATCTTCGACGGCGAGGTAACTGGTCTTGCGGTTTGCTTGTTTCAAAGAAATCACCATCATACTACTATCCAAGTCTAACTGATTGACAGTTAGCTTTTTGAATGGCAGTTGAGCAAATAAATTATTTAATTTTAGCTCTTCTCGTATTTTATTCTGGTCTTCATGCTTTACCGCAGTCGGCAATTGGATAGAAAAATCTAACTGGGGTTTACCAATTCTCAGCTTGTTTACTATCCAATTTTTATCCTCCATAAGATGATTTATATCCTTGATATCTAAGCTAATAGAAGGTATTTCTGCCCTATACAAGTTAATATCTTTTTGTTTTGGCTTAGTTGGCAAGAGGCTAATGCCTTTAAGTTCTGCCGTTGATTCTTCATAATTTAAGACTATGTTTTTAACTTTTATGATATGAGAACCATCAGGAAAGGAAAAAATATAATTGTTGAGTTCGACTTCCCCTTCTCCCAAAGTCCAGTCAAATAAAGCCTCTTTTTTCAACTTTTTAACAGACTTTGCTTTCGTAGGTGTGTCAAAATTCACTCTTACTTGTTTCAACTTTGCGGACATATCATCAGAGGAAAATAAGGTTTGAACTTGTGTCTCTGATTGCTTATGTAGATTAATATTTGCATTCTGAAGATGAACTTCTTCTAATTCAATGCTTTTAATCAA
>JALOMS010000478.1 GCA_025455345.1 Thermoflexibacter sp.
TGCATCTGCGAAAATAGCAATCCAAACTCTTGGTATTGCAGAGGTGCTCCCTCTTTAAATAACTGAGGGTGAATATTTTTATCTATTAAGTATTTTTCAAATTCGCTTTCCATGTACTTTAGAATAAATAGATAATACAAGTTTAGCAGTAAATGTAAGATATATTTTAATCAAATAAGTTTCTATGCTATAATGTGTTGCTTCCTCTCATTGGCAAGTTTATTATCATCTATACTTGTCTTTGCAATATTCTTTTACTCTTATCTAAAAATCTTACAGTGAGTAAAATAGCCGCAATAGTCAGCGCAATAAATAGACTTATCCATATCCCAATCGCTCCCATTTCTAACACAAAACCCAATACATAACCCAAAGGAATACCCATGCCCCAATAAGCAAAAAGAGTAATCAGCGTAGGTACACGCACGTCTGTAATGCCTCTAAGCGCACCCATGCAAGCAACTTGCAAACCATCAGAGAGTTGGAATAAAGCGGCAACGATAAGCAAAATACTTGCAATATTCTGAACAGGGATTTCTTTGACATAGAGCGAAGGCAATGAATTATGGAAAATAGCAATCATAAGTACACAAATCGCCATAAATATGAGATTGATGAACATTCCTGCCTTACCCGCCATTCTCAATTCAGTAACATTTTTTAATCCTAACTGATTGGCTGTTCTTACTGCTGTAGCAGAGCTAACTCCAGTAGCTACTAAGAATGTAATAGAAGCGATATTTAAAGCAATTTGATGAGCGGCTAACTCATCTGCCCCTATCCAACCCATCATAACGTTGGACATGGCAAAGGCACTTGTCTCAAATAGCATAGACAAGCCAATCGGAATGCCTAATTTGAGTAAATAAATAAAGTCTTTGCGCGAAAAAATACTCCATTGTATATTTTCTCTATATTTGGCGAATTGAGGAGAGCTAAAAAACAATATAATCAAAGCAATACACCCAGCCATGCGAGATAATAATGTGGCAATGCCAGCCCCTAACAAGCCCATAGCGGGAAAACCAAAATGCCCAAAAATAAGCATATAATTTAATAGAACATTGAGAATAGCTTCTCCAAACTCGATAAACATTGCCTCTTTGGTATGTGATATGCCGTGCATGAATTGTTTAAAAGATTGGAAAACAAGAACAAAAAAAGCAGAACCACCTATAATTTGTAAGTAAGGACGTGCAAGTCGGGCTACCTCAGGCTGTTGTCCTAAATTTTCTAAGAAAAAAGACAAGAAAAATATAATGGAAAATAGTAAAAAGCCAATAAAACTGTATAATAATAGCCCATGCTTAAAGTATCTTTTACAAGTATTTACATCGCCCTGTGCCGCCGCCGCCGCAATAGGTGGTGTTAATCCCAAAGTAATGCCAATGCCAACAATAAAAACAGTCCAAAAAAGAGCATTTGCTAAAGCAGAAGCCGCTAAAGACTGGCTGTCATGATTTCCTACCATTGTGTTATCGGCAAGACTAATAAGAATTTGAGAAAGTTGTCCTGCAATAATTGGCAAGGCAAGGTGTATAGTTTGTCGATAATGCGTCAAATAGGATTGGGAAAACATTGTATTGGGGGATTATGTTATGTTTGATGATAAAAAATCAAAGTGCAAATAAAGCAAATTCCCTAAACATAACAAACCTAATGGTCGTTCCTACTATAAAAAAAACTTCACCAACTCCAAAGGTGTTGGCGAAGTCCACAAAAACCTATTAATAAACCTAAACTTACAATCTCAACGGCGAAGTTAGAAATACCTAACTTTCTGCCTAAATTATTTGTGGTAAAGTACGCACAAATAAACTTAACCCTACTAATACTCATGCATTGATTAGAATAAAAATCATTGTATATGAGCTACTTGAAAGATGATTCATTAAAAATAATAGGAGTAATAACCTTTTTGCCCATTTTTAGTAACTCCTTTCACAATCACTCTTCCTCTAATTCTTTCCAACATATTTGCCAATTCACGTGGGTCTTCGATTTCTCTATTATTGATTTCTGTAATAATAAAACCTTCTTCCATACCCATTTGAGCTATTAACCCCCTGTTACTATTTATCTTAGCAATTCTCACTCCATTTTCTATCCCGAATCTTGACCGCTCTGCTTTAGGCACCACCTCCAAGTCTGCTCCAATACTCTCTGCTTTATAAACTTCCCTTTTTACCACTGAAGTTGTCCCATCTACATTTGTAAGTTGGAGTTGCTTTTCGCTTATCTTTGCCTCTCTGCTATATTGAACGTTAATTTTATCTCCGGGTTTAAAATAACTTAGCTGTTCGTCAAAAGAAGTTTTAGAATTTACAGCTTTCCCATTGATTTTCAGAATTACATCTCCTCTTTTCAAACCGACTTTGTATGCCGCACCATCGGGTTCTATATATGTTACTACAACACCTGCAATATCATTTAAGTTCAATTCCTTATATACTTCTTCTGTAACTTCGATAACATCTGCACCAATAAATGCTTTTTGTACTTGTCCAAATTGTTTTAAGTCCGTAACCACTTTGGTTACTATATCAGAGGGTACTGCAAAGCCATAACCTGTATAAGAACCTGTTTTTGACAAAATAGCTGTATTAATGCCTACTAATTCTCCTCTTAGATTGACCAAAGCTCCCCCACTATTACCTGGATTGATAGCGGCATCTGTCTGAATAAAAGATTCTATGGGAAACTGACTTTCTAAAATATTGATATTGCGTCCTTTGGCACTTACAATTCCCGCCGTAACCGTAGAAGTCAAATTAAAGGGATTCCCTACTGCAATGACCCAATCACCCACATTTACGGTTTCAGAAGAAGTAATTTTTATATATGGCAGATTGTCCGCTTCTACTTTTAACAAAGCCAAATCAGTAGAAGGGTCGACTCCTTTGACTATTGCCTTGTAAGTTCGCTTATGATGAATGACCTCTATTTCAGTAGCTCCGCTAATGACATGATTATTCGTAACGATATAACCATCTTTGGAAAAAATCACCCCAGAGCCAGAACCTATCACCTTGTTCTCGTGTCCTTCTCCACCAAAAAACATATCAAACCACGTGTAAGAACGCTGATTACGGCTTGCCGTCTTGATATAAACTACTGAAGGAGTGCTTATTTTGGCGGCTTCTACAAAACTTGGTACTTCGGTAATTCCAGCACCTTTTGCATTGTCAAAATCTACAAAATCAGGCTGATTTTGACTAAAAGGCTCATTGACAAACTGCTTCCCAAATTCTGAATTGCCTTTTTGAGTTTCAGAAAATAAGTGAAAGGTATAAGCACCCAAAAAACCTGCTAATCCACCTATCAATAAAGTTTTAATAGTTTGTTTCATGTTACTAAAAGTTTTTATATGCTATTGACGTTTTTTGAGATAGATACTCCAAATTTATACACCAATATTTTACAAAAATAACGATAATGTGAATAAATCGTTTAATTATTGTTGTTAAAAATTCATAAGTAAAATCAGCTAAAATATGGTTTTTTAGTTATTTTTTGTAGTTTCACCCCTCGATAAACCAATTAAATCAAAAAAAAACTTTTTTTACATCTTTTCAAAAGAATAAGATTTATATTTTGTCTATAAGTAATTCAAAATGAATAAAAAATACAAGATTATTGCAGGCATATTTGCTGGATTGGCAGTTCTGATGATTACTGCGACTTTTTATGCCTACCAGTTATTTTTTACTCCCAATATTTTGGTTGATAAAGCAGATAAAACCATCATTATCCCTTCGGACGCTTCGTTCAAAGAAGTCGTAGAAATATTGGACAAAGACACCATTATCAGTCATAAGGTTTCTTTTATGTTTGTTTCTAAGCTATTAGGCTATCAAGAACGGGTAAGAGAAGGACGATATATTCTCAAAAAAGGCATGACAAACTTACAGATAGTCAGGAAGTTAAGAGCTGGAGACCAAGACCCTGTCAAAGTTACTTTTAACAATGTTCGTCTTAAGAAGGATTTAGCAGGTAGAGTTTGTAAAAATTTAGCATTAGATTCGCTTACTTTGTTAAATATACTCAACACGCCTGCCGCAGTCGCCAAATATGGGTTTGATACGACTACCATTCTTTGTATGTTTTTGCCCAATACATACCAATTTTATTGGACGGTATCCGCAGAAAAACTATTAGAAAGAATGTACAAAGAATATCAAAATTTTTGGACAAAAGCAAGACAAGTAAAAGCAGATAAAATAGGACTCACCCCTGTCCAAGTAAGTATCTTGGCATCTATCGTCGAGTCAGAAACCAAAAAGAAAGATGAAGCTAAAAAAGTAGCTGGTGTTTATATGAATAGACTCAACCAAAATGAGCTATTGAGGGCAGACCC
>JALOMS010000479.1 GCA_025455345.1 Thermoflexibacter sp.
CGTAGAGTCGGCAATGTTGTAAAACAGAGAATCGCACTTAGCCTGAAAGTCTTTCCGATAAACTTTGACATTGCGGTAAGCGAAAAGCTCTTTTTTGGGTGTAACTTTCACTTTACTTTCTTTTTTATCAGCACTTTCTTGTATTTTTTCTTTCTTATTGTTATCATTTTTGACTTTTATGTCCTTATTTTTTTCTGCATTTGCCTCCAGAGTATCAGGCGTTTCGTTGATAGCTATCAAAGTATCCGCAGATACAAAAAGGGTGTCTTTGAAGTTGTCCGAAGGTTTAATCATCACTGCATTGCCATAGACATCTGAACGGTCATTAATACCGTCATATTTACCCCAATCCCCTAAGATAATTACATTGTCTTTTTTCCCCACAAATTCTACATTTCCTTTGGCTATTCCTTTTTCTAATACTTTGTCATAATCTAAAGAATCTCCACTAATTGTGTATTCTTGGGTATCTATTTTAGCCCTGCCTACAAAAACCGAAGTCCCCATAACAGTATTATAAGTGCCTTTGTCTGCGATAACCACACCTTGTCGTGTACGAACATTGGTACGAGATATAAAATTTACAATTTTAGTATTGGCATTGTATATCAAAGTATCCGATTCTAATTGGGTATTTGTACTAAAATATTTTACATTTTTTCTAAATGTAGAAACCTTAGTGCCTACATTGTAATAACCTATCTCACTGGAGAGTGTAGAACTGTCGTCTTGGACTGTACCACCATTATAATAATGAGCTACTTTGGTATTCAAATCATAGTCCAAATAGCGAGTAGTTACTATCTTTTCTTTATCACGCATGATGACATTGCCGCGAAGACGCGCATAACGCTTATTTCCATCATAATAAAGTGTATCTCCAGTAGTTACCGTACTATCTGCATCTATAAACATGATGTTGCTGTATGCTTCTACTTGATTGCGTTGGACAAACTGATAAGCACTATCACAATACATCATTGTTAGCCCTTGCTTAAAAAATACTTGAGAAATCACATCTTTTTTGACTTTTCGCACCGACTCGCCATTGATGATATCGCCTATAAGTTCGCTGGAGCCAGGCATCAATTCTATGGGAGTCCCTTTGGGTGTTTCTTTGGAATTAGGGGATACTTGAGCAAAAATAGAAGTGGGTAATACCATAAAAATCCACGCAAAAGCTATGTAAAACAATAAATTGCTTAACTTTGATAACATGTATAATAAGCGTTAAAGACTAAAAAACAATGATTTAAGATGCAATAATAACAAAGAACAGGCAGATGCTTGTCTATTTAACACTATTTAATCACGGTATCCATCACTTTACTATCTATGGAACTATATAAGTTACAATCCATTGAAATATTACCTCAAAAATCTATTTTCATATGGAATCTTTACCAGCTTATTTTTGTTTTAGTGATTAGTTTGAGCAGGTTCAAACTCATTAAAAATCTTACCAAAATGATTTAGTTTTCAAAAAACATTTCCTGTTAATTCTTCTTACTGATTATATACAATCAGTTTCTTTTTTTATTGTATTCTCGTGTATATCAAGAAAATAGTATTTACAAAACCACAAAATAGACCTAAGTCTATATACTTAAACTTACAAAATCAAAACATCAATGAAGAATCCCTACTTTTCAATGTTAGTATCAAGCAAATCCTTGGCTTTTTGGTTGGTTTGTTGGCTCCTTTCAAAAAAATGGAATACAAAATGCTTTAGAATATGCTTGGATATTTGGTATAAGCTATATGGGACTACACTTTTTAGGCTGGGCTTTTCATGGACCTGCACGTGTACTGGAGCGCGACCTTGCCTTCCGTCTAAGTAAGAATTATTTAGAAGAGCTTTATCACCAAACCCTGCATTTGCCTACCAAGTGGCACCAAGACAATCACAGTGGTTCTACGATTAATCGTATTCGCAAGGCTTATGAGGCATTAAAAGATTTTTTTGAAAATGGGTTTATGTATGTGTATGCCTTTGCTAAGTTTTTTATGTCCTTTGCAATGATGCTTTACCTTACACCTCTTTATGGAAGTGTCGGGGTAATTTTAGGGATTATTACCATTTATATCATCTATAAGTTCGATAATCCTTTTATGAAGGCTCTCAACGAGAACAATGAGAAACAGCATATTGTTTCTGCTACGCTTTTTGATAGCCTTTCCAATATCATTACTGTCATTACCTTGCGCTTAGAAAAACGTATGCAAATCGGACTTATGCAAAAAGTGCAAGACGTTTTTCCGCCTTTCAGCCGCCAAGTCAGAATTAACGAATGGAAGTGGTTTTCAGCAGATATGATGGTTGGGTTGGTGTATGTAGTGGCGGCAGTGGGTTTTGTCTATCAAAACTATGAGGAAGGCAAATCCTTTACAAAGTTAGGAGAGTTAGTGGCGTTACTTGGCTATGTCAATCAGTTCACCAGTGTATTTCACGACATTGCTTGGCAATACACGCAAATCGTGCAGTATCATACCGAAGTGCAAAGTGTAGAAAATATACAACAAGCCTTCAAAGAACACCATAGACCAGATGAAAATACTTCATTACCCGCACATTGGAAGAAAATAGAAATCAGTAACTTGAATTTTTCTCACCAAGAAATATACAACGAAACTGCCAAAGCACATAGTTTGCACAACCTCAAAATTCTGATAGAGAAAGGCAAACGAATTGCTTTTATTGGTGAAAGTGGCAGTGGGAAAAGTACGCTCTTGGCTCTCTTGCGCGGGCTGTATGAGCCTGAAAGTGTGCAAATTGGCATTGATGGGAAAGTGCAAAACGAGTTAGGTGTGTTGTCTGATACAGTAACACTTTTCCCCCAAGAGCCTGAAATTTTTGAAAATACCATTGCCTATAATATTACTTTGGGTTTGCCTTTTTCAGAGGAAGACATCATGCAAGTTTGCGAAGTGGCTCATTTTGCAGAAGTAGTAGGAATGTTGCCCAAAGGTTTGGAATCCAATATCCAAGAAAAAGGTGTAAATCTTTCGGGTGGGCAAAAGCAAAGATTGGCATTGGCAAGGGGGATTTTGGCGGCAAAAGGAAGCGAGATTGTTCTCTTGGACGAGCCTACGAGTAGTGTCGACCCCAAGACCGAAGTACAGATTTATGACCGACTTTTTGAAGAATTTAGAGGGAAAGCCGTACTTTCTTCTCTGCATCGCTTGCACCTCCTGACCAAGTTTGACTATGTGTATGTCTTGCAAAACGGCAGGGTAGCAGATGAGGGAACATTTGAAAATCTAAGGGCAAACAGTCCTATTTTCCAAGAACTATGGAAACATCAGGAAGAGGCGCAGTCAGTTATAGAAAATGAATGGGCAACTGTCTAAGTATTAAAAAAGCCTACATAAAATAGCTTTCTCTATCCTATGTAGGCTTTGATAATCAATAATATATGTTTTAATCCTCGAACTTTACACTACCATAACGAGTAGTTACTTCTACGCTTGCTCCCGAATTTTTCTTACCCACATAACCTTCATATTCTTTAGACATATTAGACTCTATTTGCTTGAATATTTGAGAGCTACTTAGTCCATTTTTAAAACCACCATAAGATGTATTTACTTTGAAATCAAATATTGCTCCTTGTTCAAAAGTCAAATCAAAAGAGGTATAACTTCCTTCAATATCTATTTTTTCAAAGCCTTTGGATACCTTTTCTATGGTAAATCCACCTCCATACTTTGCCTCCATCACGAAGGACTTGGTCAATTGACGAATCCTCACTCCAGAATAACCTATTTTGCCTCTAATGATACCTGCGCTTTCCTCTACCCTTATTTCTCCATAACGAACATCAGCTTGCAAAGTACCAACTCGGTCAAATACGATTTTTCCGTAGGCATTGTCCAACTCCAAGTTGCCTCCATTGCGAATTTTGGCATCGCTATAACTAATTTTCAGATTACCTTTCTCTATTTCTTCGCTATCAATCCCGCCGTAAGCTACTTCTATATTTTTACTTACTCCTGTGATACGGTTTGTGCGGAGTTTTCCATACTTTACAGATAGCTCTAATTCGCCTGTAAAATTATCTATAAAAGCGGCACCATACTTATTTGTCAATTTCAAAGGATTTCCTTTGGGCATATTTACAACATAATTGATTTCAAAACCGCGATTGTTATTGATATTGACATTACTTCCAGCGATTTGAGTTTCGAAGGTAATAAAACTACCACTTTTACCATATTTGATATTGATACGTTCGAGTTCTTCTTGCGCTCTGCTGGCAGAGCTTGCCCATGCTTTGATGGTTATTTCTACGGTAATTTCATTCTTATCCCAAGTATAAATATCAACTTTTCCATGTCTGTTGTTAATATCCAATTTGTCAGAAGACGAAACTTGGTATTTTTCAGAAATCTTTTTTGTTACTTCCTCGAATGGACTTGCTACCACATTAGTAAAAAAAATCAGACTGATACAAGCCCACAGGAAAATGATATATTTTAAGGTTTTCATTTTTTTATTTTTAAATAATTCGTATTGTAAATTAACTATTAAATTATTGATAATAAATTGTTTAAAGATTTTTGCCTTTTTTAGCTTCTTTGATTTTCTCTATTTCTTTCAACACTTCCAACTGTTGGTTCAGCAAATCAATCCTAATCTGTAAGTTTCTTACCATCTCACTAATAACCAGCTCGTTACTATTTGTTGAAAGTTCCTTTTTTAGTTCTTTATATGCCAAGTCTAACTCCCTCATGTACTTGTCTGCCTCACTATCAGTTTTGATTCCTTCCGAATAAAACTTTTTGACCTCTTGACTTTTTTGCTCTATTTGGGTAAAATAAAACTGCTCTGCTTCTGCTAATTCTGGATTGATATTTTCTAAAGCAATAGTTTCTATATGACTTTTATTATTGGCAATAATTTTATTATTTTTTGAATTATAATAAACCTGAAAAGTTATCATACACACTATCAGTCCCGTAAACACAGCCGCCATTTGCCAAATTCGCGTAATAGGCACAAGCCTGACTTGCTTGTTTGCTTGCTGTTTTGCGTCCAAACTTGCGGAGATTCTTTCCCATACCTGCTCGTTTGGCTCTTCGGCATCAAATGCTTCTCTTTCGTTGCGAATATATTTTTCAAATTTGTCCATAATATTCATTTTTTTTTATTATTTGGTTGAATGATGATATTATATCTTTTTAAGAATTTCTTGTAATTTCTTTTTTGCCCTATTGTATTGGGATTTTGAGGTTGATACGGAAATTCCCATGATTTCTGCAATTTCTTGATGGTCATACCCTTCTAAGAGATACAAAGAGAATACTATACGAAATCCATCGGGAAGTTGGGCTATAGCCTTGCGAATCTGCTCCGCTTGGTAGCTTGTTTCTTCTGCTATACCAGCCTCTTGATAGCTATCGTCTTCATAATCATCACTTTCCTCTATTTCAGAAAATTGTAATTTCCTCTTGCGTACTTGATTGAGTGCCGCATTGATGACGATTCTTTTTAACCATGCTCCAAAAGCGGCTTCATTCCTATAGCTTTCTATCTTCTCAAAAACTATCAAGAAAGCCTCTTGCAAAACATCTTCCGCTTCTAAGCTATTCCCTGTTATTCTCAAACAAATATTATACATTGCTTTGGCGTATAATTTGTAGATTTCGTACTGCGCCTTCCTATCACCTCTTTTACAACGCAAGATGACTTGCTCGTGGGAATTGTGATATTGGGTCATATCCACGACTTTGGTCATATTTACTTTTGATAAATTCAGCGAAACTTGCATTGGGAAGTTGTTTTAATTTTTTTACTTTCTAAACGAAAGACACAAAAAAAAATAAGAGAGTTGCA